>JBGSTQ010000413.1:0-5013 GCA_041736375.1 Thiobacillaceae bacterium | reverse complement strand
GGCCTGCTGCAGCAGATCGTCGCCGGCGCTCGAGGCCAGCCTGGATTTCAGGCGGTCGAGCTCCTTTTCCAGCGCGCGGCTGTGTTCCATCAGCTGCGCCACGCGTTCGGCGGCGTCAGCCGGGGTGGCCTTGACCAGCTGCGCGATCGCGCCGAGATTTTTTTCGGTTTCGCCGACGTACGCGAGCACGCCGGTGCCGGTGGTCGCCTCCACTCGGCGGATGCCGGCCGCGACGCCGGTTTCCAGCAGGATCTTAAAGGCGCCGATATCGCCGGTGCGCGCCACGTGGGTGCCGCCGCACAGTTCGCGCGAGCTGCCGATGTCGAGCACCCGCACCTCGTCGCCGTATTTCTCGCCGAACAGCATCATCGCACCGGTCTTCTGCGCCTCCTCGATCGGCATCACCCGCGCCTGGGTGGCAGTGTTGGCGAGAATCTCGGCGTTGACGCGCGTTTCCACCTCGCGGATCTGCGCGTCGGTCATCGGGGTGGGCTGGACGAAGTCGAAGCGGGTCTTGTCGGCATCCACCAGCGAACCCTTCTGCTGCACGTGATCGCCCAGCACCTCGCGCAGCGCCTTGTGCATCAGGTGGGTGACCGAGTGGTTGCGCATGGTGCGGGCACGGTTGTCCTCGTCGACCCTGGCCAGTACCGGTTCGCCGACCTTGAGCGCGCCGGTTTTGACGACGCCGTGATGGCCGAATACCTGGGCCTGGATCTTCTGCGTGTCCTCGACCTCGAAGGCGCCGCTGGAACCCTGCAGCACGCCGCGGTCGCCGGCCTGGCCGCCCGACTCGGCATAGAACGGCGTGTGGTCGAGCACCACCACGCCGAGCTCCCCTTCGTTGAGCTGGCTGACCGACGCCCCGTCCTTGTATAGCGCGAGGACGGTGCCGTCGTGCGCCAGCGTGTCGTAGCCGTGGAAGGTGGTGGCCGCACCGGCATAGTCCAGCCCGGCGCCGAGCTTGAACTTGCCCGCGGCGCGCGCCTGATTCTTCTGCCGCTGCATCGCGGCATCGAAGGCGACGGTGTCGACGCCGACGTTCGCCTCGCGGCAGATGTCAGCGGTGAGGTCGAGAGGGAAGCCGTAGGTGTCGTGCAGCTTGAACGCCAGCTCGCCGTCGAAGGTGCCGCCGGCGGGCAGCGTCTTCAGCGTCGCCTCGAGGATGCCCATGCCGTGCTCGATGGTCTCGAAGAAGCGTTCCTCCTCCTGCCGCAGGATGTCCATGACGCGCGTCTGCGCCTTCAGCAGTTCGGGGTAGGCGTCGCCCATCACCGCCACAAGGTCCGGCACGATGCGGTGGAAGAAGGCGGCACGCGCGCCGAGTTTGTAGCCGTGGCGGATGGCGCGGCGGATGATGCGGCGCAGCACGTAGCCGCGGCCCTCGTTGCCGGGAATGACGCCGTCGACGACGAGGAAGGAGCAGGCGCGGATGTGGTCGGCGATGACCTTGAGCGAGTTGTTGGTGAGATCGCTGGTATTCGTCGCGCGCGCAGCCGCTTTGATGAGTGCCTGGAACAGGTCGATCTCGTAGTTGGAATGCACGTGCTGCATCACCGCCGAAATGCGCTCGAGCCCCATGCCGGTGTCGACGCTGGGCTTGGGCAGCGGATGCATGGTGCCGGCCTCGTCGCGGTTGAACTGCATGAAGACGTTGTTCCAGATCTCGATGTAGCGGTCGCCGTCCTCGTCGGGCGAGCCGGGCGGGCCGCCTGCGACCTCGGGCCCGTGGTCGTAGAAGATCTCGGTGCAGGGACCGCAGGGGCCGGTGTCACCCATCGCCCAGAAGTTGTCGCTGGCGTAACGCGCGCCCTTGTTGTCGCCGATGCGGACGATGCGCTCCTTGGGCACACCGATGTCGTTGTGCCAGATGTCGTAGGCCTCGTCGTCCTCGGCGTACACCGTGACCCACAGCTTCTCGGTCGGCAATTTCAGAACCTGCGTGAGGTACTCCCACGCGTACTTGATGGCGTCCTGCTTGAAATAATCGCCGAAGCTGAAGTTGCCCAGCATCTCGAAGAAGGTGTGATGGCGCGCGGTGTAGCCGACATTTTCGAGGTCATTGTGCTTCCCCCCGGCGCGCACGCAGCGCTGCGACGACACCGCGCGAGTGTAGGCGCGCTTGTCCTGGCCGGTGAACACGTCCTTGAACTGCACCATGCCGGCGTTGGTGAACAGCAGGGTCGGGTCGTTGCCTGGCACCAGCGGACTGGACGCCACGACCGTGTGGCCCTTGGAAGCGAAGAAGTCGAGGAAGCTCTGGCGGATGGCGCTGCTTTTCATGGTGTCAGGGTGAAGTCATGCATGTACGTCGGACAATAAGGCATTGTATCCGTTAAAGTTCCGGCCTTACAGGCGGCAGGGGCAGTGAATATGGACGATGTGGCAGTGATCGCGGCGATGCGGCAATGGATCGAAAAGGCAGTGATCGGGCTGAACCTGTGCCCGTTCGCCAAGGCGGTCTACGTGAAAAACCAGGTGCGCTACGTGGTGAGCCGCGCGCCGCATCTGGATGGTTTCCTCGAGGACCTGGACCGCGAGCTGGATTTTCTTGCCGCCGCCGACCCGGATGAAATCGACACCACGCTGCTGATCCACCCGACGCTGCTGGCGGATTTCCTCGATTTCAACGATTTCCTGCAACTGGCCGAAGCGGCGGTGGGCGAGCACGGACTGGACGGCGTGGTCCAGATCGCCAGCTTCCACCCTCAATTCCAGTTCGAGGGAACCGAGCCAGACGACATGGGCAACTTCACCAACCGTGCGCCTTTCCCTACCCTGCACCTGCTGCGCGAAGCCAGTATCGAGCGTGCGGTGGCGGCGTTTCCCGAGGTCGAGACCATCTACGAGCGCAATATCGAGACGCTGAAGGCACTCGGGCATGCGGGATGGCGGGCTTTGTGGAGTGACAAGCCGTGATCGAACCTGAAATCCCGACCTGGCCTGGCGACAGTTCGGGCGCGGGACAAACGGGTCATTCTGGGACATCGACGGGATGAGACGATCGGGAAGGGCATTGCAGTTGCCGGTCTTCAGCCAAAATAGGCGGACTACGTTCGTGCTCAAAGCTGGTCCCGGCACCCGGGGCAATTCAAGGTCCAAAAAATGCAATATATCGACAGGATTCCGTTTCCGTTGCTGATTGTCATCACGGTCTTCATGCTGGGCGCGCCCTTCGTTCCGGAACCGCATCTGGTCGAGAAAATGCGGATGCTGGCTGACGGAACGCTGACAAGGCCGCTGGATGTTTTTGATGTGTTCTGGCATCTATTGCCGGCATCGTTGCTGGCGATAAAGCTTGTCAGGCGACGCAAAATCAAATCCCCGCGCTGATTTCATGGTGCTCGGCTTACAAGGGAACGCTCTTCGGACGATTGCAACGGGAATCGACTCCAGGTTCTGAATGCTGACGGAATCCGGGTTTGTGTGTCCTCCACCGAGGCATGACAGACCGGTCGAGACTGGCAGACAAGCCTATGTCGTTCCCCTTGGGGAAAAAGCTTGACGGAATTCCGAACTTATACCTAACATTCCAATAATCTTTGGAGTGTGTGATGGAAAAATCAGGAAGGCACGTAAAAGACGCGCTTTATGCCCAGGTAGCCCGGATCGGAAAAGCAGTGTGCAGCCCCAAGCGCCTGGAACTGATCGATCTCCTTTGTCAGGGCGAGAAGCCGGTGGAGCGACTGGCCGCCGAGGCCCAGATCTCGCTCAAGCTGGCCAGCGCGCACCTGAAAGAGTTGCGGCTGGCCCACATGGTCGAAGCGCGCAAGGAAGGGAAGAACGTTTTCTACCGGCTGACTGGTGAATCGGTAGCCGACTTCTGGGTGGCGATCCGCTCGCTGGCGGAAGACCGCTTGCTGGAATTACGGGCAGCGCTGGCGAAGCTTGCCGAGAACGCCCATGAGCTCACCCCGGTCAGTCGGGATGAATTGCTTGCACGCGCGAAGAACGGCGAAGTCGTGGTTCTCGATGTGCGACCGCCGAGCGAATACACCTCCGGTCATTTGCCCTATGCCCGATCGATGCCGATGGACGAGTTGAAAAAACGTCTGGCCGAGTTGCCGCGGGACAAGCCGATCGTTGCCTACTGCCGAGGTCCGTTCTGCCTGATGTCTATGGAAGCGGTCGCATACCTGAACCAGCAGGGCTTGCATGCCGTTCGTTTCGAGGAGGGCGTGGCCGAGTGGCGGGCGCATGGCCTGCCGGTGGAAGTAGAAGAATAAACAAGACGCGCGGTTAAAAAGCGGAGAGAGACCCATGAGCTTCGAACAATTCATTCTCGCTAACGAGCCCACCATCCGGCTCGGATTCTTTCTCGGCGTCTTCGCCGTGATAGCCGCCTGGGAGGTTTTCGCACCCCGTCGCGCCCTGACCGTTTCTAAGGCGCTGCGCTGGTCCAGCAACCTCGGCCTGGTGGTGCTCAACACCGTGCTGCTGCGTTTGCTCTTCCCCCTCGCAGCCGTTGGCCTGGCGGCCTTCAGCGCGCAAAGCGGCTGGGGTCTGCTCAATCATTTCGAGGTGCCATTCTGGGTGGCGGTGCCGCTGGCGGTCATCGCCATGGACTTCGTCATCTGGCTGCAGCACGTCATGGTCCATGCCGTGCCGGCTCTGTGGCGGCTGCATCGGGTGCACCACGCCGACCTCGACTACGACGTGACCACCGGGGCACGCTTTCATCCGCTTGAAATCATCCTGTCGATGCTGATCAAGTTCGCCACCATTGTCGTGCTCGGCCCGCCGGTGGTCGCCGTGGTGATCTTCGAGGTGATGCTGAATGCCACCGCCATGTTCAACCACGGCAATATCCGCCTGCCTGCAAGCATCGACCGGGTGTTGCGCTGGGTGCTGGTGACGCCGGACATGCACCGCGTGCACCACTCCATCGAGGACGACGAGACCAACTCCAACTTCGGCTTCAGCCTGACCTGGTGGGATCGCCTGTTCGGCACCTATCGCGACCAGCCGCGCGCGGGCCATCTGGGCATGACCATCGGCATCCGCGGCTACACC
>JBGSTQ010000387.1:0-18123 GCA_041736375.1 Thiobacillaceae bacterium | reverse complement strand
ACCGAGATCGACGCGCGCAACGTGAAGGCGCCGCCGCGCTTCGAGGTCAAGGCGCCCGAGGGTGCGCCCAACGTCGTCATCGTCCTCATCGACGATCTTGGCTTCGGCGCCCCCACCGGCTTCGGCGGCCCGATCCGCACTGCGGCGCTCGACAAGCTGGCGCAAAACGGGCTGCGCTACAACAACTTTCACACCACGGCGCTGTCGTCGCCTACGCGGGCTGCGCTCAAGTCCGGCCGTAACCATCAGACAGTGAACATGGGCTTCATCACTGAACTGGCGACCGCGTTGCCCGGCTCCACCGGCCAGATTCCCAACGCAACCGCGCCGCTGGCAGAAATGCTGCGCCTGAACGGCTACGCCACCGCTGCGTTCGGCAAGTGGCACGAAACCGCCGCCTGGGAAGCCAGCGTGGCCGGGCCGTTCGACCGCTGGCCGACCCGCCAGGGCTTCGACAAGTTCTACGGCTTCCTCGGTGGGGAGACCAACCAGTGGGCGCCCTACCTGTACGACGGCACCGCAGTGGTCGAACTGCCGAACGACCCGAACTACCATTTCATGACGGACATGACGGAGAAGGCACGGGCCTGGATCAAGCACCAGAAGGCGCTGACCCCAGACAGGCCATCGTTCGTCTACTTTGCCCCTGGCGCGACCCACGCTCCGCACCACGTGCCGAAGGAGTGGATCGCCAAATGGAAGGGCAAGTTCGACCAAGGCTGGGACAAGATCCGCGAGGAAACGCTGGCGCGGCAGATCCAGATGGGCGTGGTGCCCCCCGGTACCAAGCTGGCGCCAAAGCCGGCAGCGATCAAGGACTGGGACTCGCTTTCAACCGACGAGAAGCGGCTGTTCACGCGCCAGGCCGAGGTGTTCGCCGCCTTCGTCGAGTACACCGATCACGAGATCGGCCGCATGCTGCAGGCCTTCGAGGAAGTCGGTCAGGCCGACAACACGCTGGTCGTCTACATCGCCGGCGACAACGGTACCAGCGGCGAGGGCGGCGAGAACGGCATGTTCAACGAGTACACCTACTTCAACGGCGTGCAGGAGAAGACAGAAGACATGCTGAAGAAGATCGACCAGTGGGGCGGGCCTGAAACCTACCCGCACATGGCGGCAGGCTGGTCGGTGGCTTTCGACAGCCCGTTCGGCTGGATGAAGCAGGTGCCCTCGGACTTCGGCGGCACACGCAACGGCATGGTCATTCACTGGCCGAAGGGCATCAAGGCGAAGAACGAGGTCCGCACCCAGTTCGGCCACGTGATCGACATCGCCCCGACGGTGCTGGAAGCGATCGGTCTGCCCGAGCCGAAGAGTGTCAATGGCGTGAAGCAGATCCCGATGGAGGGCACCAGTCTCGTGTACTCCTTCGACAACGCCCAAGCGAAGGAGCGCCACACCACCCAGTACTTCGAGATCGCCGGCAACCGCGCTCTCTACCACGACGGCTGGTTCGCGCGCACGATCCACAAGGCGCCGTGGGAGGCGAAGCCGCGCCGGACGCTGCAGGACAACTCTGCGTGGGAACTGTTCGACGTGCGTTCGGACTTCAGCCTCGCCAACGACCTGGCCGCGAAGCATCCGAAGAAGCTGAAAGAGATGCAGGCACTGTTCCTGAAGGAAGCCGGCAAGTATGGGGTGCTGCCCATGGATGACCGCTTCTTCGAACGGCTGGATCCGAAGGCCGTGGGCCGGCCGGACCTGATGGCTGGACGCACCTCTATGACGCTGGCTGAAGGCATGACCGGCATGATGGAAGGCGTCTTCGTCAACGTGAAAAACCGTTCCAAGACCCTCACCGCAGAGATCGTGGTGCCCGAGGGCGGCGGCAATGGCACCGTCATCGCCCAGGGTGGCCGCTTCGGCGGTTGGTCGTTGTACGTCAAGGACGGCGTGCCGGCCTACGACTACAACTTCCTCGGGCTGCAGCGCTTCTCGGTCGCTTCCGCGCAGAAGCTCTCGCCCGGCAAGCACACGCTCGTCTTCGACTTCGCCTACGACGGCGGCGGACCCTCGAAGGGCGGCAAGGGCACGCTCACCGTGGACGGGCAGAAGGTCGGCGAAGGGCGCATCGGCGTCACGCAGGCAGGCATCTTCTCCGCCGACGAGACGGCCGACGTGGGCATCGACCTGGGCACGCCGGTGGTCGAGGCGATCGGCGCCGAGGCGAAGTCTCGGTTCACGGGACGTATCCCGAAGCTCACGGTCGAGGTAAGGTAGGACGCTAGCCATTCGGCGACCACCCGTCGGGCAATCGGTCAACAGTACAGGAGAATCACATGAAAAGAATGATGAACATCGGTGCCGCCCTGCTCGCCGCATCGGCATTCGGCATGGCCGTCCCCGGGTGGGCCGCTCCATCGCCGAAGATGAAGATGACCACGAAGCTGGCGCCGGGAATCGCGATTCCCAACTCGGTCGACACCCGCATCGGCACACTCAAGTTCTTCGAGGGCTTCCCGGACGATGCTTCCGTGGCGAAGCTCTACGACAATCTCGACTTCCAGCGGGCGGTGCAGGCCTACCTCCTGGCGATTCCCGCGGCGAGCCAGGTATACAACCGCAACGAGATCCTCAAGCTCGGTCCGGCCAACACCACCGTGCCGATCTTCGAGACCCGGATGGACTCGAAGTCGGTGTTCCTCACGCCCAACACGCAGACTCCGTACAGCTGGATGTGGATCGACCTGAGCGGCGGCCCGGTGGTCCTTGAGTCGCCGCCGAAGGTGCTGGGCGCGATCAACGACCTCTGGTACCGCTGGGTCGTCGACATCGGCCTCACCGGTCCCGACAAGGGGCAGGGGGGCAAGTACCTGCTGTTGCCGCCGGGGTATTCCGGCACGGTGCCCGAGGGCTACATCGTCGTGAAATCGCCCACGTTCAGCCTGTGGGCGCCCTGGCGTAGCTTCGTGGTGGACGGGGATCCCAAGCCCGGCGTCGATCTCGTGAAGGCGCACACGCGGGTCTATCGCCTGGCCGATGCCGCCAATCCTCCCGCGATGAAATTCGTCAACGTGTCCGGCAAGGACTTCGGCACGGTGGCGCCGGCCGACTACGCCTTCTGGGAGCTGCTCAACCAGGCCGTGCAGGAGGAACCGGCGGAATCGCTCGACCCCATCAGGCTCGGCTTCTTCGCCTCGATCGGTATCGAGAAGGGCAAGCCCTTCGCGCCGGACGCCCGCATGAAGAAGATCCTTGCCCAGGCCGCTCAGGTGGGCGACGCTACCGCGCGCGCCATCGCCTTTCGCATGCGCGACAAGACCGCGTACTACTATCCGGGCAGTTCCTGGCAGTTGCCGTTCGTCGGCGGATACCGGTTCCTTTCGCAGCCCGGCGTCCTCAACCTGGACGCCTACATCTACTACTACTTCATGGCCACCGGCGTGACGCCTGCGATGGAGGAAAAGATGGTGGGGCAGGGATCGCAGTACGCCTGGACGGCCAAGGACTCCGCCGGCGCACCGCTCGATGGCGGCAAGAACTATCGCCTGCGCCTGCCGCCCAACATCCCGGTCAAGAACTTCTGGTCCGTGATCCTCTACGACAACCAGGCGCGGTCGATGGTGCAGACCGACCAGCAGTATCCCAGCGTGAGCAGCGAGCAGAAAGATCTCATCGTGAATGCCGATGGATCGGTGGACATCCGCTTCGGTCCCAAGCCGCCGGCAGGCAAGGCCAACTGGATCCAGACCGTGCCCGGCAAGAGCTGGAACACCATCCTGCGCCTGTATGGCGCGACGGAGCCCTGGTTCGACAAGACGTGGCGACCGGGCGAGATCGAGCGCCAGAAGTGAACCCTGCGCCAGCCGGAATCCACGTGCTGGCGAAGCCGATCGGCTCGATCTGCGACATCGCCTGCGACTACTGCTTCTACCTCGAGAAGCGCGAGCTCTTCCCAGGCGAGCGGCAGTTTCGCATGTCCGACGACGTGCTCGCGAAGTACATCGAGCAGTACGTCGAGTCGCAGCCAACGCCCGTCGTCGAGTTCGTCTGGCACGGCGGCGAGCCGACCCTGCTCGGCGTGGATTTCTTCCGCCGCGTGGTCGAGTTGCAGAAACCCTACCGTGAAAAGAAGGCGATCCGCAACGCGCTGCAGACCAACGCGATCAGCCTGAATGATGAGTGGTGCGCGCTCTTCAAGGAGAACGACTTCTTCATCGGCGTGAGCCTGGACGGGCCAAAGGACATCCACGACCGCTACCGCAAGGACCGTCACGGCGAGGGAACCTTCGATCGCGTGATGAAGGGCGTGGGGCTGTTGCAGAAGCATCAGGTCGAGTTCAATGCGCTCGCCTGCGTGGGCCGCGAGACGGCGTACCGACCGCTCGACGTCTACCGCTTTTTCAAGGAATCCGGGATTCAGTACATCCAGTTCACGCCGATCGTCGAGCGCGAGCCCGACGCGGAAACGAAGGCAATCAAGCTATGGCTGGCACGCCCGGCGGTGCTTGACAAGCCGGAGCCCAATACGAAGGTCACACCGTGGACGGTCGAGCCGGAGGCCTATGGCGATTTCCTCATCGCGATCTACGAGGAATGGGTGTGCAAGGATGTCGGCAGCACGTTCGTCATGAACTTCGAATGGGCGCTGACCGCCTGGCTGGGCGAACCGTCACCGGTGTGCATCTTCTCGAAGCAGTGCGGTCGCGCCGTGGCGATGGAACACGACGGCAGCATGTTTGCTTGCGACCACTACGTCTACCCCGAGTACAAACTCGGCAACGTGCTCACCGATAATCTAGGGGAAATGGTCGAGCGCTCGGTGGCCTCCGGCTTCGGGCCGCACAAGGAGAAAACGCTGCCGCGCTATTGCCGCGAGTGCGAGGTCAAGGAGGCGTGCTGGGGCGGGTGCCCGAAACACCGCTTCGCGCTTACCCCGGATGGCGAGCCGGGGCTGCATTATCTCTGCGCGGGCTACAAGAAGTTCTTCCGCCACATCCGCAAATATCTGCGCGCCATGGCCACGCTGCTGGAAAACGGCCTGCCCGCGTCCTATGTCATGGACGCGGTCAAGGGACCGCTGATCATCAGGAAGGATTGAGCTGCGCGTGGCTGAATCGTTGTCGGTCCGCCGGGAACCCGCCACCCACCCGTTGCCCTAGAAGCTAAACAGCGGGCCGAGGAACAGATACAGACTGCCTTCCCCGGTATCGTTGTGACCGTAACCGAGATAGATCGGGCCAACGGGGGTATCCGCACCGATGAAGGCGCTGCCCGCGAAGATCGTGTCGCCGAAGCTCATGTCGCTCCTGTCCTGCCAGACATTGCCGAGTTCCAGGCTGGCACCCGCATAGGCCTTGAAAAACTGAATGTCCTTGATGCGGCGCAGGTATATCAGCCGCGCCAGGCCGGCTTGCTGGCCCGTCAGCCGGTCCTGATCGAAACCCGACAAGCGAAGGAAGCCGCCCATCCGATAGAGGCTCTGGATGGGCGCATCGTCATCCAGGGTGGTATTCAGGTTCAGGCCACCGAACAGGGTGTTGGGTCCCCAGCTGTAGGCGTGATAATAGCCAAGGGACAACTGCTCAAAGTCGGTATCGGCGCCGAGGCCTTCGCGCGAAATCAGATATTCCACTCTGCCGAGATGACCTTTTGTCGGGAAGTAAACACTGTCCAGCTTGTCGTCGGTCAAGCGTACAAAAAACTCTCCGGTATCGTAATCCTGGTCGGGGGTGGGGGCGCCGGTACTGATCTCAATGTCGCCGGTTCCGAAGTGATAACCGAGCCGCAGCTCGCCCCAGGTGCCGAACTGCCTGCCCGCACCCAGTTCCAGTGCGAACCCGCTCGCGCGGGCTTCGGCGATGTTGTTGCCCGAGTTGTCGAAGAGATTGATGTTCTTGGTTCGATAGCCGATTCTTCCTGAAACGAAGTAGCGCGCCGCCGGGTCGAGGGGCTGGAATATCTCGGTAAAGAGTCCGGGTTCATCGCCGACCTGCCCACCGATTCGCCATTCGCCGTTGAGCGGGTTGATTTGCGTGAGGGTATAGGTCGCGCCCAGGCGGAATGCGTCATCGCCTTCGAAATTGCTCGAGGTGATCATGCCAGCCTGCAGATAACCGGGCCCCCATGGCTTTTCCCTGGCCCGGATGACGACTCCGGTCTTGCCGTTTTCCTCCACCAGTTCGTAGCGCACGGACTCGAATAGTTCCAGGCCGTAGATCTGCTGGATATCCACTTCCAGTTGAGTAACATCGAGGGGCTCGCCCGGCTTGGCGGTGATCTTGCTGGAGATGACTTCGTCACTGATTTTGGACTGGTTTTCAATCCGGACAAAAGCGACGGCCCCACCATTTGACTTGTATTGTTCACGGGCGGCCAGGTGGCGCTTGTAATCCTCCTGGCTGAGCGAATACCGGCGCAGCGACTCGGTGGCTTCCCGTGCGGCCTTCTCGCCGATCGGCATCGCCTCTGCGATGCGGTCGAAGCTGCCGGCGCCGATGTCGCCCAGTTTGGACGTGATGAGGACATCCCGGGGCCCCAGGCTCCTGAGCTGTTCCTGGGAATTAAGCGCGAACAGAAAGTTGACCAGCTGTCCGGCCACGCTGAGGGCCGAAGTAATCTGTTCCCGCGTGAGCATATCGCTCCCCAGATCTGACACGATCACGATGTCCGCGCCCATCGCCCTCGCCACGCTGACAGGCACGTTGTTGCTGATGCCTCCATCCACCAGAAGCTTGCCGTCGATGTCGACCGGATCGAAGGCCCCCGGCACGGCCATGCTCGCACGAAGCGACCTGGCGAGGTTGCCGGATTTCAGGACCACCTCCCGGCCGGTTTCGAGATCCGTCGCGACGGCGCGATAGGGGATGGGAAGCTGGTCGAAATCCTTGATCTGGTTCACCCCCGCGGTCAGGCGATTCAGCTGCAGATCGAACTTCTGGCCATGGACATAGGCCAGGGGCAATTTGACACTGCCATCCTTGAAGCCTGGCTTGGCCTTGAAGACATACAGCACGTCATCCTGTTTGCGCCGGAACGAGCGATCCTCCCGATTCGGTTCGTCGATGAACACGTCCTTCCAGTCAATATTCTTGATCTCCGTCTCAATTTGGTCCGGGCTCATGCCGGAGGCATACAGACCGCCGATGATGGAACCCATGCTGGTGCCCGCCACGTAATCGACGGGAATCTTCATTTCCTCCAGGACCTTGAGCACGCCCACGTGCGCCGCGCCTTTGGCGCCGCCACCTGCAAGCACCAGGCCGATTTTCGGGCGCGAAGTCTGGCTGGCCTGCTGTTGAGAATCCGATTGGGCAAAGGCGGGGCTGGTCAGTGCTGCCAACGAGACGAGGGTAGCGAGCAGGGTGGCGAGCCAGGGGACGGGCAGCATGCTGCGCGGGTGGGATGCACGGCTATGGTGTTGCATTAAAACTCTCCCTCGTCCTGCTGCCCCTGATTCAGTGGCCAAAATATTGAATGAACGTCTTTTCGCCCCATCCGGCCATTGAAACCTGTCCCGGTGGCGCCCCGTGGCGGAATTCCCGCCCCAACCTGGCAAGGTCAGAGAACAGGCGGGGGCGGTCGCGGCGGCAGCCCCTTGCGAATCACTTCCGAGAAGCTCTCATTCGGCGCGACGGCGTGAGTCCTGGGGTTGATGTAACTCAGCTTTTTGAGTTCGACGAAGGGCAAGTCCCGATTCACGATTCCCTTTTCGTAAAGCAGTTCGTCCAGATAGCCGTTCGCCAGCCAGCGCCAATCCCGCGGAATACCGCCGATGACATCGCTCGCATGCATGCGGATCGTGGTGGTGCAGTTGTATCGCAGGGCGTTGTACCACTTGGGCTTTTCTGCCAGGCGGTTGATCCCTTTCAGGTAATCCAGCAGCAGTGCCCGGGCGCGGACCGGAGGGGTGCGCAGCGGGTAGAGATAGACATCCTCGTGCCGGTGATTGGTGCGCACACCCACCACGTCACGCTCGTCGGCGAGCACATAGTAAAGCTCGTATTGCCGGAAAAAACCGCGCACGGCGGAATAGCTTTCGCCCTTTTCCTTGCGGGTCTCGATGGACACCGCCAGATGCTGGCCGTCGTCGAAGTCCCAGCTCAGGATGGTATGGGCGATGCTGGGGGAGCCCCAGTAGATCACGAAGAGATCCAGCCCGCGCAGTTTGGAGAGGTCGTAGGTTCGCGTTTCCCAATGCTCGGTGAAGTCGGTCTCGGAGCGGTAGTCGAAATTGCGCACGTTGCGCAGGGTGATTTTGTCGCCCCGGATCTCCGCCGAGGGGAGTTGGGCCACATCCGGCTGCCAGTCGCGGTCGTTGCTCGGCGCGATACTGAGCCACCAGCCGAGCAGCATGGCGAACAGGATCAGGAAGGCGGCGTAGGCTCGGCGCCTCGGCCGCAACAGGATCAACAGTGCCAGGGCGATCAGCGGATAGGACGCGGCGAGCAGGGTGGCCAGCGGCCGCGAAGCGGGGCCGTCGAACCACAGGGCGGCACTGCCCCAGGCGGTCGCCGCCAGCAGGACAATCCACAAGAAAAGGAGGCCCAGCAGTCTCAGGGATTTGCGCATGACGGCCTTATTTCACCTGCCCGGCAACGAAAATGAGCCGGAATTTTTTGCCTGCACGGTGCATGCGCAGAGCAGTGAGGATGACGCATGCAGTGCGTCCATGGGAACCAGCTTGATAGCCTTGTTCATGCTCGTTTCCATTTGAGAACCGCCATCTGCTGGCCCATGCCCAGGACGAGTGAATGATAAATGAAACATCAGATCGACCGCCAATTCAGCCCGATCAAATGTCGCCGGATAGGCCCGTATCCGTTTCATGAATACTGAGCCCAAAATTTTTCGCTATTGGAGCGCAGTCGACATCTCAAATCGGGCGGGTGCCCCTGGCCATCACCTGCCCCAACGGGCTTCAGTTGCTCGCCGGCTTGACGCTGACAGCCATGGCCTCGAAATAGGTGAGGGTGACTTGATCGCCCGGTTTCAGGGTCTTCAGCATCGTGCGGAATTCCGGTTCCATGACCTTGACGATACGCGTCTTGCCGAGCGGGCCCTTGAAGTGAACCACGTTGCGGATCGTGTCGACATACTCGATGACCACCGTCGAACTGATCGCCTCGCCCACCGCTCCGGCCGGACGCTCGCCAGGTGCCGCTCTGCCCATGACATCGGTCACTTTCACCTTGTCTAGCGAGGCGCCGGGAGCGGCGATTTCCGCGACCAGCCCTTCGTAGTATTCGACCGTCACCTTGTCGCCTGCCTTGACCTGCTCCAGGTTCGTGACCTGGTCACCCGCCTGCACGACGAAGCTTTTGCCATCCGGCCGGACGATGGTCACCATCCGGGTCGCCAGGTCGACGGTTTCCACCGTGGCTGTCACCGCACTGATCGTCACCATCGCCGCGGCATCGCCCTTGGCGCTTGAGCCCGCCCGGTCTTCGGTTACTACGCCGGACGAGGAAGCCATGGGCTTGGTCTTTTCCGCCTCCGTGGCGCAGGCGGACAGCATCAGCGCGAGAACGAGGACGGGAGTCGATGTCACAAGATGTTTCATAACGTTTCCTTTCGGTTGACAGGCTTCGTAGTCACCAATAAACGCCTGGTGGTTGGCGGGATAAATGTTGGCAGGCAGTCTAGTGGACACCCTGCCTGCGCAGAACGCTGGCAACCCTGCGGCAGCAGTCACAACTTCGCCTTGTCGGGCACCCCATCCCAGCATTCATAACAGCTGTTCGATCGGCAACAGCGACAGGAACCAGACCTTGAAGCGCTTCCAGGAATTGGTCATCGGTTCGCTGGAATAACGGGTAACCTGCCCGTCCTGGGTCGCGACCCACACAATTTCAGGCGTTGAATCCGGTCCGGTGGTAGGCGTCAATTCGAGGCGAAACGCGATGTTCGGCAGCTGGCTTTCCAGCCTCTCAACCTGTGCGGCTACCAGTTCGGGCTGTTCCACCACCACCCCGATTTCGGTGTTGGTGAAGACGGATCGGGGGTCGAGATTCATGGAGCCCACGAACAGTGCGCGACGGTCGAACGCCATGGTCTTGGCATGCAGGGAGGCGTGCGAGGAACCGCTCAGTGAAGACTTGTCCCCGTCATCACGCGATCCCGATGGTTGATCATGCTTGGCCGGGTGGGCGGCACTCGGTTTGAGTTCATACAGTTTGACCCCGGCTTCGAGAAGTGCCCGACGATACTGCTGGTAGCCTGCGTGGACGGCCGGCACGTCGGTCGAGGCGAGCGAATTGGTGAGGACCTTCACTGTCACTCCGCGCTGCACCAGGGCGCGCAAACGGTCCACCCCGGCGTCGCCCGGCACGAAGTAGGGCGACACCAGCACCAGTTCGGAGCCAAGCGATTCGAGCTCCGGCAGCAGCTTGGGTAGCAGGCGGCTTGAGTCGTCCGCAGATTCCAGCAGGATCTTGCTCGGATCGTCGGCCACCACCCGGGCCTTTCCGTAGCTGAAGGCAAGGCTGCCTTCAGTCAGCCCTTTGGCCAAGCCGGAGGATTTCAGTGCCTGGGCATAGCTCGCTCCCATTTGCGACTGCACAAACTCCCGAAGTCCGGCAAGTGTCCGAAGCCGCTCATCCTCACTGGGCATGGCCTGGGAAATGGCTGCAATCGGAAAAGCGAGCGGGCTGTTCCAGTAGAGATCGAACTGGCGCGAGACCTGGCTCACGGCAGGACCGATCGCAAGCATATCGAGATCGGCGAATTCGACGTCCGGCCGGGCCTCGAAGTACTCATCCCCGATGTTGCGACCGCCGACAATCATGGCCTGGTTGTCGGCGGTAAACGACTTGTTGTGCATGCGTCGGTTGGTGCGCGAGAAGTCGGTCATCATGCCCAGCAGACGGTTTGAACGTGTCGCGATGGGGTTGAAAAGTCGGACTTCGATATTGGGGTGGCTGTCGATCGCGAGCAGGTTGCTGTCCTTGGCCGCGGTGCCGATATCGTCGAGCAGGAGACGAACCCGCACGCCGCGGTCGGCGGCACGCAGGACTCGCTCCAGCAGCACCTTGCCGGTCGTGTCGCCATGCCAGATGTAATACTGGATATCGAGGCTCTTTTCGGCGACCTCGGCGAGTGCCAGACGTGCCAGGAAAGCGTCTGTTCCACGGTTGAGAAGATGGATGCCCGACACCTCGGGATGCTCTGCAAGCAAGCGGCTGGAGACCCGTCCCAGCCGGGTATTACCGGTATCGGCAAGCGCAGTCGAGGTGGTACGCGGGTAGTCGGTCGGCAAGCTTGCGCAGCCGGCCTGCAGCAGCAGGGCCAGCAGCAGTCCCAGCCATGCAAGCACGGGGAGAGTTCTCTCCTGCCGAAGGCTTGGACGCGGGAAGCGGCCGTTGCGTTGTGACACCATGAGCCAGTCGATCACAACGGGCTGCTCTCAAAAGGAATCTGCATCATCTTTCTCTCCACCCCTTAAGGAAAAACTGGTTAATTCAGTCCGTTCGCCCTGAGTCGTGAGCCCTTCGGTTAACTCAGGACAGGCTTGTCGAACGATCGAAGGGCATTTCAACAGATTGATTTTGTTTGATTTATTCCGTTCGTGGTGAGCTTGTCGAACCATGAACGGAATAAATCTGCGCTTCCTTAACGGCCGTAGCGCGCTGTTGCCAAGAGCCACAGTCTATACACCTGTTCCTTGGGCGGCCATTAGACCTTGGTCTCATTCTGGATCAGTTTAATGACAGCCTGGATCAGCATGCCGCGCTGGCGATACGGCCTGGACTCAGGGCGGCCCTCTCCGAATGGATGGGCGAGAGGGCGCCGATGGAGCACAAGCAGCTCAAGGTCGGCGGACGCTTACTTTTTCCCGCCCTCGATCTTCTCCCTCGCCGCTTTGCGCGCCTGTTGCGACTCCATCAGGAGCTGGTAGGCAATGTAGTACTTGTAGATATTGCTCACATAGGTGACGGTCTCGCGGCCAATCTTCTCGGCAGCGATGAGTTCCACATTGTTGAACCAGACGTTCGGATTAAGGCCGCGCTTGGTGGCCTCTGCGCGAAGCCGCTGCACGCGTGCGGGGCCCGCATTGTAGGAGGCGAAGGCGAACAAGGCCTTGTCCAGCTTGGTCATCGGCTCTTTTCCATAGTACTGGTCAATCATGAAGCGCATGTACTTGATCCCGGCATGGATGTTGGCCTCGACCTGGGCGATATCGCCCACTTTCAACTCCTTGCCGGTGGCGGGCATGACCTGCATTACGCCGATGGCGCCCACGGGGCTGCGGACTTTCTGATTGAGCTGGGACTCCTGGTAGCCCTGCGCTGCCATCAGCAGCCAGTCCACATCGTACTGGGTGCCGTATTTCTGGAAGAGCTGGATCAGCGACAGGAATTTTTTGCGCTCGGCGTCCGAGGCCGCATCCTTCACGTACTGGGTGTTCTTGAGGTAACTCATAAGGATCACGTTGCCCGACGTGGTCCCCTTGCCGTGGCGGGCCAGGAAATCGTCGAGGCTGGCCTTGAGCTGCGGGCTGCCCTTGCGGATTGCCCACGCGACGTTGCCACCGGTGCGTAGCGCCACCCCCTCATTCACCTTGATCTTGGGGAAGACTTGCTTCCAGAAGTCCGCCTTGTGCTTGTCGACGACGATGAACGGAATCAGGCCGGCGTTGACCATCTCGATGAGATCCTCGTCCTCCAGCGCCTCTGGCGCCAGCTTGATGTTCATGCCGGGTCGTTTCTGCGCGGCAAAGCGCTGGTTGAGCGCCACCAGGCTCTGGTAATAGCTGGAGGACTTGCGCACGAAGACCTCCTTGCCCGCCAGGTCGTCCACGCTGGATAGCGCAGGCGAG
Organism: Thiobacillaceae bacterium; assembly: GCA_041736375.1. Lineage (GTDB taxonomy): Bacteria > Pseudomonadota > Gammaproteobacteria > Burkholderiales > Thiobacillaceae > Thiobacillus. Next base: position 5,363 of record JBGSTQ010000387.1, on the reverse strand, counting down.
GCGGGACCGGACACCACCAGTTCGCTGACGTTGGGATACACGGGCGCTGAGAAGTCGACCAGTGTCTGCCGCTCAGGCGTGATGGTGAGGTTGGCCGCCGCGATATCGCCCTTGCCTTCGGCCAGCGCCTGCAGCAGGTCGCCCCGAGCAATCGGAATGAATATCACGCGTACCTGCAGGTGCTTCTGCTTGAGTTTCCCCTGCTTCTCGAGTTGCTTGTTTAGATCCTGCTCGAACAGGCGGAACGCGTCGTGGGTTGCGCCGCGCTGGACGCCCTTGTCCGCGAAATAAAAAGTCTTGCTGTAGACCGTCAGCACGCGAATGAGCCTGCGCTCGATCATTCCGTTCAGATCGCCTTTCCATGGCTTGTTCACCTGCGCGAAATCGATGGTCAGACCCTCGCGGGTAGTCGGCGGAGGGGCGGGTTGCTGGGCGGACAGGGGCGCGGCTGCCGCCAGCAGGATGAGGGTCAGGAGCCAGGAAAGTGGGTTTTGGATTGTGGGTAGACGCATGATGAACCTGGTAATCAGAAATCTGTTAAACAAACTTGGGCCTTTCCCGGCCAAGCCTTCAGTCCTTTCAGACAGGAGCGGGATAACAGCGGTGATGTTGACGTCCTTGCGGCTCAAGCTTTTCAATGAGGTTCATGAATAATAGACATTCCTGTCTTATTCGACTAGTCATTGGCCAATGGGATTCCACTGGTGATCCTGCGGGGCCAGGTCCTTGTCGCCAGGTGTCGTCACAAAAGCCTGTCGGCTGCCCATATCGCCTCTCAGCTGTGCTGCCCGCAGTAATTCAGAAACGCATCCGCACGCAAAGGGGGAGATAAATAATGCCCCTGTACTTGCCTGACCCCAGCGGCCCGTAACAGGGCAAGCTGCTCGGCTGTTTCCACCCCCTCGGCGATCACTTCGAGGTTGGTGGTCTTCAGCAGCACCGCCAGGGCCTCGGCCCAGCGCGGCAGGGTTCCATCCTCCCCGCTGTCGAGCAGGACGCTCTTGTCGATCTTGATGATCTTCACATTGCTGCGCGACAGCACCATGACGCTTGCCGGATCGATCCGGACATCATCCAGGGCAATGCGCACACCCTGGCGGGCAGCAAGGTCGAGCGCTTGCAGCCCCATCTGGTCCGGCAGTCCACGTTCGGTGATCTCGAGGACGATCTTGTGCCTGACGTCGCTGAGCCCGGACTTTTGCGCGGCGTATTCCAGACCGCCGCGGCCGAGGATCTCGGGCGGTACGTTGATGTGCATCTCGACGCCGTCCTGATTCCTCAGCCAGTCCCCCATCTCGATCGCCACCCGGTCGATGACCCAATAGGTGACGAGCCCGGACAGCGGCGTGTTCTCGGTCACCGGAATGAAGTCGTCGGGCAATACGACGCCCGAAGGCCGCTGCCAGCGAATCAGTGCCTCCGCGCCGACGCAGCGCTCGTGCTCGATGGACCAGATGGGCAGGTATTCAAGAAAGAACTCGCCCTTGTCGAGTCCGGCGCGGATCGTGTCCAGATCGATCATGCGCTGTCCCGGCCTGCATCGACGGCGATCACACCCTGAAGGCGTCCGTCCGGGTTCAGGGATGGCGGTGCGCCGAAGCAGGCCCCGCTGTGAGCCCCGCTGCGGGCACGTGAGAGGGCAGGCTGCGCGGCCGATGTCAGGAGTGTGGGCGACAAGCGGTTACGGTTCTGATGCGAACGCGGCGTCGAAGGGTAGAAGGCGTGTGGCGTGCGGGGTCTCATGGGCCTGATCGGTGGCAGGGCGGTTCGCGGAAACAATAGTCTACCGTGGGCGATACAGACGGCTGACGATGGCGAAAAAGAAACCCGTGGACCATACGCACATGAGGATGCCCGTCAGCGCTTCGACCCCTCCGATCAGGCGCCACGCTTCCGGCAGCACCAGATCGCCATAGCCTACGGTGGTGTACGTCACGGAGCTGAAGTAGAACGCGGAATGGGCGTCCGGAATGGCATTCCCCAACGAATAGAACAAAGCCCAGATGGAAATTTCGAGCAGATGCAGCAAGATGAGCCAGGCGGCGACGCGGATGAACAGCCAGGTCGGTGGCCAGAATCGAGGATCGTCCAGTGCTGATGAACGGCCCAACCGTCGAAATGCCGTCATCACGCCGACGGCATGGACCGCCACGCAAAGGGACATCAGCAGCAAGGAGAGGAGGAGCTTGGTAATCATGCGGAATCCTTTGCCGGCAGGCTACTCAAACCCCGTCTAGCACAGGAAAGGGATGGATGCGATGTTCTGGCTCGACCCCGCACATGCCCACAACAGGCCTGTGCGGGCGCACGCTGTCACGCCCCAGCGACGCGCGGCTGGCGCGCTCAGGTTTGCAATCTGTCAGTACCCCTGTGCCCCGTTCACCTGACCTTTAAGAAATCCCGCCTCGACACGCGATGGATTCCCCGTGAAGGCAAGGTGCGGCAACGAGGCTTAATCAGCCTTGAGGATGCGCTGACGTTCGCGCTCGTATTCTTCCTGATTCATCGCGCCGGCGTCGAGCGCCTTCTTCAGGTCGATCAGCTGTTGTCCCTTGGTGGTGGTGGTGATCTCGCTTTTGACTTCGGTATCCCCGCCGCCACACCCTGCAAGGCCCAGAACCAATGCGGCCAACAACCCGGAAAACAATGCACGATTTGCCATGGCAACTCCCTTTTCTGCTGGTTGAAAATAACAGTATAAATCTAGCAACACGGTTCATGGCCACCACTGGACTTTGGTCTCATTGCAGCCCTGCCGTCATCCCCGTAAACGTTTGATCGGCATGTACGGTGACACAATCGAGCCGGTGCATCACGGATTATGCCGGACCCGTCCCAAAGGATTGCTGCCTGTCAAATACGTCGCGCTTTCCATTCCAGGCTCCAGCAGGCAACCGCTTTTCAAACCACACTATCCGGCACGATACCGTGCCGCGAAGTGCCTGTGCTGATCACGCGACGTCCGGAATGAAGTAGAACATGAGGGCGATGATCAGGTAGACGGTGACGAGCTGTACGCCCTTGTACCAGTTGGATCGCCCGTCGCCGACCACTACCGCGCCGATCAGTACCGCCATGAAGAGCGCGCCGACCTCGGCGCGCCCGAAGGCCAGCTCGAGCGGTTGCGGCGCGATGAAATAGCTTGCCAGCACTAGCACTGGCGCCACGAACAGGGCAATCTGGATCGAGCTGCCGAGTGCGATGCCGATCGTCATGTCCATCCGGTTCTTGCGCGCCATCACGATTGCCGAGAGACTCTCGGCCGCCCCGCCGACAATCGCCACGAAGACGATGCCGATGAACACCTGCGTCATGCCGAGCGCAGTCCCGGTGCCTTCGGCCGCGCCCACCAGAATCTCGCTCATCCACGCCGCCAGTACCGAGGCGCCCACCAGGCTTGCGACCGCACGCGGCAGGCTCCAGTGTTTGCCCTCGGACTCCTCGGGCTCCTTGCCACCGGGCACGCCCCTGGCGGCGAAGGCCCCGGGGTGGGTCTTCAGCATGAACACGAGATAGAGCGCATAGGCGATGAGCAGCACGACAGCCAGGCCTACGTTGAGCAGCGACTCCTGGCGGATCGTCTCCGCGGACGAGAAGAAGCGGCTGAATGCGCTCGGCACCGCGAGGCTCACGACGGCGATCAGCATCATCGAACTGTAGACCCGCGCGGCCCCGGGGTTGTAGTCCTGGTCGCGGTAGCGCAAGCCGCCGAGCAGGAACGCGACACCGAGCGCGAGCAGGATATTCGCCAGGATCGCGCCGATCAGCGAGGCGCGCACCATGTCGAGCAGGCCCGCCTTGAGTGCCACGAAGGCGATGATGAGCTCCGGGGCATTGCCGAAAGTCGCGTTGAGCAATCCCCCGATGGCGTCGCCGGTGCGTGTGGCGATCTGCTCGGTCGCGCGCACGATGAGACTCGCGATAGGGATGATCGCGAGCGCCGCCGAAAAAAACACCAGCGGCGCTGCTACCCCGGCGTGCTCGAGTGCGAGCGTCACCGGTATGAATATCAGCAGCCAGTCAGGAGAGGGCTTGATCCGCATGGTGATTTCCTTCATGCCTCGTCAGGCTGGCTCTGAACCGCTACCGTTCGCCCTGAGCCTGTCGATGGGTGGTCCCCGCCTATCCATGTTCTCGTGTCTCTCTCCGTTCACGCTGCGACAGGCTCGGCACGAACGGAGAATGCATGGGATATCTCTTACCTGTCTAACCTGACGCCATCGAGTGCCGGAGATGGCGATTCGGGGCAGGCATTCCGCGTACCCTACGTCTCTGGCAGGATATGGGACATTGGACTTTGGTCCTACCGGCGGCGGGCGACCGCGGCACCTTGGCGCAGCCAGCCATTGACGGCCTCTGACCGGGGCGGGGATACTTTCCTGCGTGGCATTGAATTTCCTGACCCTCATGCGCGATCATGTGCGGCGGCAAGAGATTCGGTTATAGACCGGCGAGTGATGCGGGCTCGGCATGGTCTTTGGACGTGATCCGCCATGAAACCGCGATTCATCAACCACGCCCTTCCAGACAACCTGACCAGACCGGGAATCCATGAGCACAGAAATCGTTAGCAACAGCGGTGGCATTCTGACTGCCCGAATCAGCGGCAGGTTGACCCAGCCCGAACTGGCCTCCTTGCAGGCCTCTGCGAAAGACAGCATCCGCGAGCTAGGCCATGTCAGTTTCCTCATCATCGCCGAGGACTTTCAGGGGTGGCGTGACGGCGATGACTGGAGCGATGTCTCGTTTATGGAAAACGACCCGTACATCAGGAAAATGGCCATCGTCGGCGAGAAGCAATGGGAAGAACTGGCGCTGATGTTTGCCGCCAGTCCGATTCGCAAGTTTCCCATCGAGTACTTCCTGCCCGCCGAGCTGGATCGGGCCCGGGCCTGGCTGGCGGCGGAATAAAAAATCCGGCTGCGTGCAAGGGGCAGGCGATCACGCGTACCCTGCCTCCCCGGCTCGATTGGGGGCGACATTGCCGATGCATCCGACCCCGGCCGCCGCTGAGAATCAGGGTTGGTCCGCTCATGGCGATCAGTCAGGATTCCCGCATTGACCCCGTTGGCCGGGGACGTTGATAATTCGCGGCAGCCGCATCATGTTTTACATCCAACCGAGATCCTGTCGATGAAGGCATCCCTCCCGCAACGCGTGCGTTCTTTTTCGTCCAGCCTGCCCGCTGTGGCGGGTCTGCTGCTGGCAGGCTGCGCGTCCACCCAGATGGGGGCGCAGTACCTCGATCCCCAGACGCCGCCGCAGATTCTGCGTGGTGCGGCCATCCTGGTGGTCTGCGAGGGGCCGGAGCCGGCCTTGAAGCTGATCTGCGAAAGCCAGGCCGTGGGCCAGCTGACCCAGTT
>JBGSTQ010000325.1:0-3099 GCA_041736375.1 Thiobacillaceae bacterium | reverse complement strand
GCACGTCGATGGTGAAGGCCGACCCGCGCCCCGGTTGCGAGCGCACTTCCACCCGGTGATGCAGCAGGCGTCCCAGTCGACTGACGATGGCCAGCCCCAGCCCCAGTCCCTTGCCGCGGTCGCGTTCGGGATTTTGCAGCTGCACGAACTCCTGGAATATGACCTGCTGCTGGTCCTGCGCGATGCCGCGTCCGGTGTCCCAGACGCCAATGCGGACGTGCTCGCCTACCCTGCGGCAGCCCACCAGCACGCCGCCGTCGTCGGTGTAGCGGATGGCATTGGCAACCAGATTGATGAGGACGCGTTCGAGCAGCAGCGGATCGCTGTACAGATGCGCGCCGCACGATCGCACCCGGAATCGCAGTCCCTTTTCGGCGGCGACGGGTGCGAACTGGCTGTTCAGGTCGTCGAGCAGCCGCTGGAGCGGAAAATGCTGCGGTTGCGCCTCGATCACGCCGGCATCGAGCCGGGAGATGTCGAGCAGGGAATTGAACAGGACTTCCATCGCCGCGGTGGCGTCCTCGATGTGATCGACCAGTTCCGCTACCTCGGGCTGCCGGTTGCGTGCCTTGAGTGCCGTGACGAACAGCGACAGGGCGTGCATCGGCTGGCGCAGGTCATGGCTGGCGGCAGCGAAGAAACGTGACTTGGCAATATGGGCGCGCTCGGCGGAATCCATCCTGTTGGCGAGTTCGGCCGTGGCGTCGGCGATCCGCTTTTCCATCTCCGAGTGGTGAGCCTCGAGTTTTTTCGCCATGTCGTTGACGCCGGCGGCGAGCATCCCGATCTCGCTTCCGTCAGCCGGCTGGGCGCGCACCGAGAAATCACCCCGGGCCAGACGACCGACGACGGTACTTAGCTTTCCGATCTGTCCGCTCAGGCGGTTGCTCAGGCGCCAGGCCAGCATGCCGGTCAGGATCAGTGCGGCGAAAATCAGCAGGGCGGCACGCAGCAGCATGTCGCGTTTGTGCGCGGCAATCTGGTTGCGTTCGATGCCGACCTCGATCTGTCCGAGCAGGCGATCCGCCACACTGGCAGCACCAGCCTCATCAGCGGGCAGGCGGATGGCGCGCCGACCGAGGTAGTGGCTGTCGGGCGTGCCAGGTGGTGTGCCACTTTCCGCCACCAGCTTGCCCTGCACGTCAGTCACCCGGATGTAGGACAGGGCGTCGCTGGTGCGTTCGCTGAGCAGCAGGCGCTGGATTGGTCTTGCATCGCCGCCGGCCCAGGTATCGTGCAGGGTATCGGCCAGATGCTCAGCCGTGACATCGGCGCGCTGGCGCAGTTGCTGTTCGGCGCGGTCGATGGCCGCATGGGTGAAGTACGCCACCAGCCCCAGTTCCGTCAGCAGCGCGGGCACCAGGGCAATGATCAGGATCCGGCTGCGGATGCCGGTGGGCTGAATTACCCCCGGCCGGGAAAACAGCACGCTAACCGCGCAAGTTCAGGCATTGGAAAAAGTCGCCTCGAAGTGCCGTTGCTGCACGACGAGAACCGCCTCGGTGCGGTTGCGCACCCCGAGTGCGCGGAATATCGCGGCGACATGCACCTTGACCGTACCCTCGGTCAGGCCGAGTTTCCGGGCGATGGTCTTGTTCGGGTATCCCTGCTGCATCAGACGCAGCACCTCGATCTGGCGGGTGGTCAATCGGCTCCCGGACGTTGCGCTGGAGAGAAAGGAATTGTCCGCCTCATCGGGCAGGTGCGGGCTGTAGACCTCGCCGGCCAGCACCTGCTGCAGCGCGGACAGCATGACGGCGGTCGTGGAGGCCTTGGGAATGTAGCCGAGTGCTCCGGCATCGAGCACGCTGCGGATGTCGAGTGGCGACTCGGACGCGGACAGCACCACCAGCGGGATGTCGGGAAAGCGGGTACGAAATTCGATGATGCCGTGGACGCCGGGCAGGCCCGGCATGTTGAGATCGACCAGGGCGAGGTCGATGTCGGCGTGTTGCGCGGTCTGCCGGAATAGGCTGGGGTAGTCCTGCGCGTCGAGTATGTCGACCTGAACGTCCAGTTGTTCCAGAACCTGGCGTACGGCTTCGCGCATCAGCGGATGGTCGTCGGCCAGCAGGACTTTCATGGAGTGGCTCCGGTCATCACGGGGGTTTCCGCAGTCGGCTCGCGTGGACGGTGCGCTACTTGCCGCGAACCTTGCGCGTACCTTCTTCGATGGCGGACTCGATGTAGCCGAAATAGTAGTCCGGGGTCAGCAGGCCGATGATGGGTTCGGAGGCCTCTGTCCCCCGGGTGTCGAACACCTTGATGGTGGGCACCATGAATACCTTGTGGTCGGCGGCGAAGGCGCCTTCGGTGGATTTCGTTCCATCAAACAGGGTCAGCGGCCGGGTCGATCCGACCTCGAGTTCACGGATGATGACTCTCTTGCGGTAGGCAGGATCCTTCTGCATCGGTACCAGGTACTCGCGCTTGACCTGTTCGCAGAAGTGGCAGCCCGGGCTGGTGAACAGTATCAAAACCGGGATCTGGCGCTTGGCGGCATCGCCGGCATCGGCCTTGAGGTTGCTCGCGTGGATCAGCCCTCCCGCCGCCAGGCCAAGGCTGGGCAGGCCCATGCCCCATGCTAAGATTGCCGTCCAAACTACGATAAATCGCCTCATGGCCCCGTTTCCTCCCCGACACCTCGCTCGATAGTGTCGTGTCCCTTTATATAAGTGAACAGTCCTTTTCTACTGCCATGCCCAAGCTGATCATCGCCTCCCGTGAAAGTGCCCTTGCCATGTGGCAGGCTGAACATATCCGCGATCGCCTGAAGAGCCTTTATCCGGATCATATGGTGGAGATTCTCGGCATGACCACGCGCGGCGACCAGATTCTCGATGTCACTCTATCCAAAATCGGTGGCAAGGGCCTGTTTGTCAAGGAACTCGAAGTGGCGCTGGAAGCCGGCCAGGCCGATCTGGCGGTGCATTCGATGAAGGATGTGCCGATGGAACTGCCGCCCGGCTTTGCCCTGGCGGTCATCGGCGAACGCGAGGATCCGCGCGACGCCTTCGTTTCCAACCGCTTCGGGCGCCTGTCCGAACTGCCGCCCGGCAGCATCGTCGGCACCTCCAGCCTGCGCCGCGAGGCGCAGCT
>JBGSTQ010000363.1:0-6163 GCA_041736375.1 Thiobacillaceae bacterium | reverse complement strand
TTGTTGATTCCTCGAAGGCCAGCGGAGCCACGTTGTTGAGGGTGGAGTGGCGTCGCTGACGGTTGTAAAACACTTCCATGTACTCAAACAGACTGGCACGCGCTTCATCCCGGGTTTGGTAGTCGCAGTGCATGACCAGGTCGGTCTTCAGGGAATGAAAGAAGCTTTCCATTGGCGAATTGTCCCAGCAATTGGCTTTGCGGCTCATGCTCTGTCGGATCAGGTGCTTGCGGATGAGATCCCGGTATAGCCAGGTCGCGTAGGTCGAGCCCCGGTCCGAGTGGACGATCTCGGGGACGCCGCGCCGGGCAATCGCCATCTGCAAGGCATCCGTTGCCAGTTTGCCGTCGAGGGATGGACTCATCCCCCAACCCACAATGGCCCTTGAATACAAGTCCATCACCGCTGCCAGATACAGCCAACCTTCGCGTGTCGGAATGTACGTGATGTCGCTCAGCCACCAGGCATTGGGGCGTTTGACCTTGAAGCGGCGCCGGAGGAGATTGGGCGAGACCGCCTTGGTATTACCCGAGTTGGTCGTGACCCTGAACTTCCGGATCGCCCGTGGGACAATCTGCTCCCGGCGCATCAGCTTGGCGACGGTATTGCGGCAACAGGCCACACCCTGGGCGGCAAGTTCGGCATGCACCCGGGGTGCCCCGTAGGACTGGCGGCTGGCGACGTACGCTTCCCGAATCTTGAGGACCAACGCCGACTGACGTTGTGTTCTCGCGCTGGGCGGCCGGTTCCGGGCGGCATAGTACCCGCTTGCCGAGACCCGCAACGCCTTGCACAGCGTGCGTACACAATGATCGTTGCGCTGTGTTTCGATGAAGGCGTACTTCACACCGATGCCTTCGCGAAGTAAATGGCCGCTTTTTTTAAAATCTGAATCTCCTCACGGAGTCGGGCATTCTCTTTGCGAAGCTTCTCGACGTCGTGTTCGGCGGTCGCCAACTCAGGCCGTATCGTCCCGTTGCGTTCCGCTTCCTCGAATTCCAAACGCCACTGGCGCAACTGGTTGACCCGAATCCCCAGTTCCCGCGCTACCTGCGCCTTGGTCTTGTCACCCATACCCGCCAGCCGTACTGCCTCAAGCTTGAATTCCCGAGTGTGGTGCCTGCGTTCCTTGCGTTCCATGACATACCCCTTCCAGAGCAAGTATGCCCTCTCCAGACTGTCCACCAAACATGGGTAGGATCAGCCGCTCAACGCGAAGTTCAGCCGGGCGCTTGCGCATCGGCTGCAACGTCTTGTTAGGCGGTTATATGAGTGCTGCCTTATCAATTCCTGGCTTTTGCCACCTGCCAGCTTCCGATACGACAGGACTTTGTTACGTTAGTCGGTCAACCAGATCCCCAGCATCGTCAGTCAAAATCCACCCATAACACTGCGGGACTATTTTTTCTTCCCAAAGCTCATTCCCTGCCTTACGTATTCATCTTCGGTGATGATGCCGTCATTATCAGCATCCCAGAATTTACAGTTTTTCTCCGCCATCGCCGGGTCTTTGTAGCCGACTTTGCATTCTGATACGGAAAGCTTGCCGTCCTTGTTTGTATCCGCCTCTGATAGGATCAGTCTATACGCACTCCTGATCCTCTCGTCAGACGGCCCGGCAGAGTGACTGGTAAAGACAGTACTGGCCATGGTGATGAACACAAGGGAAAACATTCCAATACTTTTCATGCTCGTTCCTCCTTTCCCAGAAATGGCTGCTCCAATATAGATGGCTTGGAGCCTAATAGTTAATCAAGAGACCCATGGGTCCGGACAGTTATTAATATTGAGACGGCTGTCATGGCGGCTTATCTTGATGATTCTTAAAACTCTTCTCGGTGCCCGGTCTCTATATTACGTTACGAAAAAGGAGACCGGTGGCTGATGGATTATGCACCTGTTTAAGGCGCTCAAATATCGACTGGAAGTCGGAGATGGGATTTTGAATAGGCCGCTTTCCCCGCATCAACGGCCGTTCGATGAGCAAGCCCCGACCGTCTCTTCAGGGTCGGGTCCCGTCGTCTGAACTGAGTCAAGCGGACGTTCAGGAGCAAGAGTCAAGCCAACGACCGGTCTTGCGAGTACAGCAGACGCGGCCGATCGAAAGGCCGTTGTCGCCTTTGGCCGAATTAGAGTGTCTGCCGTTCGTCTTTGGAGAGCGCGCCAGACTTTGCCTTTATGATTCAATCTCATTGTTTAATGACACCTTGGCGGATCCCCCTTGGATACTGATACACCCGAATCCAGTCGCAAGGCATTGATTGACGCCCTGCTTCTCAAACTCCCTGGCGTTAGCGCAAGAAAAATCAGCGGCCTCGATGCCTACTTCGTCAGCGACAAGATGTTCGCCTGCATCAGCGGTCGCGGCGTCGGACTGCGCCTGCCCGCCGCCACCGCGACCGAACTGCAGTTCTCGAGGGGCGACGTCGTCCCGTTTCAGCCCGGCGGGATGGCCAGCACCAGGGAATGGGTACAGATCGACCGCGCCGATGCGGCTGAGTACGAGAAGGATCTCGAACTGTTTCAGGCTTCGCTCGAGTTCGTGAAATCCGCCCGGACCCGCTAGTCGGCAGCGTCGTCAACAATCGCTTGGGGCTGGTTTCGGACGGCTAGGTGAGTCACACAATCGTCCGATCATCGGTCGTCGCCGGCGATCGATGTTTGGTATAAGAATGTCTTCAGACCCGAGGCGATTCAATTCCAGCCGACGACCAAGCGGTCTGACTGGCTTTTTGTTAATCGCATCACAGGCCTTCTCGCTTCGTTGGCAACCTCCGGGAAGCACGGTAGCCAGCCAGCAAAAACCCGGCAATCACGCTTTCTGGACAACCGCTTGCGGACCGCCATTACAAGGCCAACGCTGCTCATTCCAATTACAATTGACCGGCCGTTTAGTCCCGCCCAACGCCATACACCTGCCGTGCCCGCTCCGCGAACGCATGGAGCGTGCGCGACGCCGAGCGGGTCAAGAGATACTCGGCAAGACCGGCGGCAAACCGGGACGGCGGCGTAAGCGCCATCTGGAAATTCACACGGGTGCCCGCTCCTGCTGGTTCGAAGCCCCAACGTATTTCCAGGTCGCCCAGCAACCCATGGCCCGAACGAACGACGATGGACTGCGGCCGCCGCAGCGTCGCCACGGCGCTCAGGGACAGTTCGATGGCCGCGAAGCCGATGACCTGATCGACCTGCATGGTGTCGTTGTCTTGCGAGCGGATGCGCACCGCACGGTACTCGTTCAGGAATTCGGGGTAACGCGCGACATCCGCGACCATGTCGAAAATCAGGTCAGGCGCATACGGCATGACCGCGGACTGCGCGTAGCGTATCGGTTCTCCACGCTCCATGAACAGACCCTATGGCAGGAAAAAGCAAGATGAAGCAGTCTATACAATTTGGCACCTGAAACCGCAGGAGTGGACTTCGTCATCAGCGTGGGGCGTGACCCTGAATAGCCCGGCACAGTTTCGCTCTCCAGGTTTTGCCATGGCCGGGCAAGCAGTCAAACACCAATCGGCGCCCCAGACTTCACCTGACCTATATTCAAAAAGCTCGAGCCACGGGGTCCCTTCCATGAAAATTGATTCCACCGAATTCGGCAGCATAACGATCACGGGCGCCACCTATACATACGACATCCTCATTCGACTGTCGGGCAAGGTGGTCAAGCGCAAGAAGAAGCTCTCCAAGAAGCATTACGGTACCTCCCACATCATTTCGCTGGAGGAGGCAGAATTCGTTTTCGAAAAAGGCTGCGATACCCTGGTGGTGGGCACGGGGCAATATGGCAATGTGAAACTATCGCCGGAAGCCGCCGAATTCTTCGAGCGTCATGGTTGCCGGGTGATCCTCAAGCCTACGCCAGAGGCTATCGAGACCTATAATAAAACTCTCGGCAAGGTTCAGGTAATTGGCCTTTTTCACGTTACCTGCTGAGCGATTGCCAAACGCAACCCGTTGCCCTTGACGTAATCGATGTCGGTAGACACTGCGACATCAAGCTGTGACACCCAACATCCCTGGCTGTGACCGCGGCCCTCTCTTCCCGGCCGACCTCAGGCTAAAGCGTTTCCCGACAGGGAACATCAAAGTCCATGCAGTTTTCGGCGGTTGCACGCGTTTCATCCCCGCCCGCTTCGGATTGAATTAAAGAGCTGGCCGCACTTCCGTTCGGTCGCCGGCGAAGACCGGCTTGATCGTCTGGCTCTCATGGTTCTCCGAAAAACCAGCTCCCCCACCCGCAACAAAGCAACCTGACTGTCGGCTTTCTTTACATGTCGATGGAGGAATAAAAAAGCCAATCCGTTTTTTTATTCAATTTCAGATGCTTGTAAATCTGGCCCGGACGATGCTTCTGAACGTTTGACGCGCAGGCAGACAGGGTATCGGCCGGAAACCAATCTGCATGCCGGAAATCGAACAAAGTGAACAAGGGGCCATTCGGATCGAGATGGCGCCCGCTGGAAGCGAATGAAGGAGGTATGCGATGGACCTGGGTCCCCTCTTTCCTGGAATGTTCAACACGGTGGGGGCACTGTTGCCTGCACTGGTTTCCGTTGGCATCGTCCTTGCCCGCCGGGCACGCAGCGGGCTTGGCATGGCCGACCAGTTCTGGCTGGTGGTGTTTTCCCTCGCGCTGTCTGTCGTACTTGCCCGAGTGACCATCACCCCGGATGAAATTTCACTGTATATCGTGCCCGGCGCGACCGTGGTTTTGTGCTACCTGGTCTGGTGCGGGTTTTACATCTCCCCCGGCCTGGCCTTCGCTCTGACCTACGCCACCTGCCTGCCTGTGGATTTCTTCCTGGCCCAACTGGTAACCGGACCCGATTTCAATTCCGAGTTCATTGGCGGGGCCGGCTGGCGCGATGGCCTGCTGGTTCTGCCTGTACTCACGTCCCTGGCGATCGTGTACGCCAACTGGCGCATGGCGCGGGTCGGTCGTGCCGGCCTGATCTGGTTCGGACAGCGCACGGCACGCCGCCTGCCAGAATACGTGCAAGCCCGCCGCCACCGCTCCCCGCTTGCTGGCGGCTGATCCGCCAAGGGCGGCTTTCGGAGGGGTTTTTCTGCCATGACGGCCCTGACTTGCGTTGCTTGTCAGGCAAAACCCGCCTCACACGTTACTTGCGTAAGGTCGCCTCGCGCTGTCGCTCGTGCGAGACCAGTTTCGCCAGTTCGGTCAGTTCCTCCGCCAGCAGGCTCAGCAGGTCATCCAGGGTAAGGATGCCGACCAGGACCCCCTCGCGATCCACCACCGGCATGCGCCGCACGCCCTTGTCGCGCATGTAGCGCAACGCTTCGAACAGGCCTTCGTCCTCGCGAATTGTCGCCACTTCCGGGCTCATGATGTCGCCCACTTTGAGCGCTTCGGAATTCACTCCAGCGGCCACCACCTCCACTACGATGTCACGATCCGTGACGATACCGACAGGAAACTTGCGTCCCGCCCTGTCCTCGACAACCACCAAATCCCCGACATGATGACTGCGCATCAACTGGGCAGCCTCCACTACCGAAAACGATTTCCCGGTAATCACCACTTCCCTGTTGCACACCTCTCCGACTGCCATCTCGCTCTCCTTTCGAATCAACAGATCGTTCACTATTCAAGATAGACGAATCCGCTCATTCAATCTGCTCTGCCACGATCCTGCAGGTGCAGGAATCACGCTCATCGCCCTTTCTCCGCTTTGGCGAGTCGCTCGGCCGCCTTTTCACCGATGCGGACTATCCGCATCTGGAACGGCAAAGGACAAATCACCTTGTCACGCTTGCCGAGCAGCCCGTGCATAATCCCTGGCAGCGCTTATTCATGGATGAAGGTCATGCTGATCGGACTGCCGAAGGAAATCAAAAACCACGAATACCGGGTGGCCTTGAACCCGGAGAACTGCGCCCAGCTCGTCGCCAGCGGACACCGGCTGCGGGTCGAGCATGATGCCGGACGCGCCGTCGGTTTCGACGATGCCGCCTATCGCGCAGCAGGCGCAGAGATTGCCGGTGATGTCACCGAAGTTTATGCCGCCGATCTGGTGGTGAAGGTGAAGGAACCGCAGCCATCCGAGGTCGAGCTTTTGCGCGGCGGGCAAATCCTGTTCTGCTACCTGCACCTCGCCGCCGCGCCGCAGCTGGCGCGCGAACTGATGGTGCGCGGGGTGTC
>JBGSTQ010000320.1:0-12344 GCA_041736375.1 Thiobacillaceae bacterium | reverse complement strand
GGCCTGCAGGGCCTTGCCGTGCAGCGCGCAGAGGCCGGCCACCTCGCGCCCGGTGTCTATTCCTCCGGTAAGCGAGATCGCCGCAATATCGGGATGGGCGCAGAGGTGCCGGCCGGTGTCGGCATCGCCCTGGACCAGATTGACGCAGCCGGACGGCAGGCCCGCCTCGAGCAGCGTCCGCATGATCAGCATCGCCAGGCGGGGCGCTTCCGGTGCAGGCTTCCACACCACGCCGTTGCCGTAGGCCAGCGCCGCCGCCAGCTTGCTTACCGCGATCGCCAGAGGGTTGTTCCACGGCGTGATCAGACCAACCACCCCAACAGGGCAGCGGCGTACCTTTACACCGGGCACCGGACTATCCGGCTCGCGCTGCTGCGCCTGCGCCACGGCCGCCTCCAGCAGGCTCAAGGCATAAGCGAATTCAGCCTGGCCGTGGACGACAGGCTTGCCGATTTCCCTTGCCATCAGGGCGACGCATTCCTGGCTTCGGTCGTCGAGTATCCGCAACCAGCCAGCCAGATGGCCGGCACGCTCGCCGGGGGTCTGGCGTCCCCAGGCGGCCTGGCCGGCTACGGCCACGGCAACGGCATGATCGATATCCTTGGCTCGACCGAGCGGAACGAACGCAATTGTTTCGCCCCAGTTTGCCGGATTGCGCCTTTCCAGGAGCGAACGGTCATCGGCCTGGAGCCATTCGCCATTCACGCAGCCGACCGGCAACACCCTGGCATCGCTGACCTCGCGGCGGGTGACACTCGGCAAACCCAGGCGATCGAGTATGTCCTGGTTGGTCAAGAAGCGGCATGCCCGTTCACCCAGATGCGTGCGGGTCAGATCGGCATGCAGAGGTTCGGTGGAGGCAACGGACTCTTCGGCCGCCCAGACCGTGTAACCTGCCTGATAGGCGTCCAGAATCGTCGCCCGGATGCAGCCATGGGTATAGAGGCCGGCGACCACGAGCGTGTCGATATCAAGCTGCCGCAGGACTCGTTCTGTTTCCGGATTGCCGAAGGCCGAGAAATACGATTTTGCAAGGAGGCGTTCCGGGGGCAGCACCTCGAGTTCCAGCGGGGCTTCCGCCCCCGCCGTGCCTTCGACACAGGCCCAACGACCGGCCTGCTGCCAGTGCGGCATGCGATTGGAACCGTCGCGTCTTACGAGGGTGCGGACATGCAGGACGGGGATGGCCAGCGTGCGGCAGCCCGCAAGCAGTTCGGCAACCCGTTCGACGAGAACAGGAGCGGGAGGACTGAGGCCCGGACGCTCGAGAAAATCATTCTGGACATCGACCAGAAGCAGTGCAGCGCGCATGTCAGGCAAGCGCAGCGGCCGACACCCTGTCCTGCAGTGTTTCGCAAATACGCTGTCCCAGCTCGCGCGTACCAACCAGGCGGCAGCCTGGGGCAAGAATGTCGGCGGTGCGATGACCGCTAGCCAGGGTTTCTTCGATGGCCGCTTCGATGGCCTCCGCCGCTTCCGGCCAGAAGAAACTTTCCCGCAGCATCATCGCCAGCGAGAGGATCTGGCCGACGGGATTGGCGCGGTCGGTTCCCGCCAGATCGTGCGCCGCGCCGTGCCCGGTCTGATAGACGGCCTTTCCCCCCAGACCAAAATTGCCGGAAAAGGACATCCCGCGGGACCCCAGAAGCAAGGCCCCGCAATCCGCCAGCACATCGCCGAACATGTTGGGAGAAACGATGACGTCAAAATCGTGCGCATTGGCGATCAACTGGTAAACGGCGTTGTCCACTTCCAGCACCTGGGTGTCGACGTCCATGCCGCTGCCAAGATGCCGCAGCCGGCTGGCCCAGAGCGCGCTGACGGACGGCACGCCACCGGGCTTGGTGACCACGGCCAGGCGCTTGCGCCGTTGCAGCGCAAGTCGAAGCGCCACTTCGAGGATACGGTCCACATCCGCTTCCCGATAGGAGAAGCGGTGGTAGGCCGACAATTTACCCTCGGCCCCCGTCTCCGTACCCCAGTCGCCGAAGTAGAGCCCGCCGATGTTTTCACGCACGGCGACGATATCGATCCCGTCCTTGCGTTCCGGACGCAAGGCACCGACATCGCGCAGCGCGGCAAACGGCCGCAAGGGCGTGAATTTGCAGTAGAGGTCGAAGCGGGCGCGCAGTTCGTAGACGAAGCGTCCGCCGCCCGGCCCGCACAGGATGGCGCCACCCGCGGAAAAGGTTTCATTGCAGAAGGCGATGACCTCGTCCGACAGGCTGCTTCCGCATTGCTGCTGGGCAATGAGGCCGATAGGACCACCCGACCGGATATCGAAACGTCGCGTGCCGGTACCGGCCAGCACCGCGAGTACGTCCAGGGCGACGTCGATCACTTCGGGGCCGACACCCTCGCCTTGCAACACCCCAATCACGTGGGGCCGCGTGGGATCGGAATGCTCGGGCCATCCCGGAACGGCGGCACATAGCCGGTTGGCGGCGGCACGGTTGTCGGGATGTTTCACCATTTGATGTCCTCTGCAGGTCGTGCCATTAGATGGGTTCAAGCCTCGCTCCCACTGGGCCCTTCCAGGCGAGGCTCCGACGCTCCCCGCTGAAAGAGCCGTGTCTCATCACGGATCAGCTTGCCGCTGGCGGTACGGGTCAGCTTGTCGACAAGATGAATCCTCTCGGGAATCTTGTAGCTGGCCAGGTGCCGGGTGCAGTACTCCTTCAATTCGCTCTCGATCGATGAAGGATCGCTATCCGCTGCAGGAACGACCAGGGCATGGGGCGTTTCCCCCAGTCTCTCGTGGCAGTGGGAGAAGACACAGGATTCCACGACAGACGGGTGGGCATCGAGCACGGCTTCCGTCTCGGCAGGAAAGAACTTCATACCGGCAACGTTGATGATTTCCTTGCTCCGCCCCGTGATGAAAAGGTAGCCGTCCTGATCGAGGTGGCCCAGGTCCCCGGTTGCGAACCAGCCATCAGTCATGACCTCCCGGCGCGGCATCCAGGGAGAATAGTAAGCATCGAATAGCCCCTTTCCTCTCAGTTTGATGGCCTGCAGGGTGTCTCCGAGGCCGCTGTTCTCGAGACGGATTTCGTAGGACGGCAGCACGCGGCCGACGGACCCCGGCCTGTCCGAAGGCCTGTCAAAGTTGATGCAGGGAAGACCGATTTCGATGATGCCGTATGCCTGGCCAAGGCTGATCCCGAAGCGCCGCTGGAATGACTCGAACGTTGATCTGGGCAGGGAGGTCGTGGTCGAGATGGCAAGACGGACAGACGGCAGCCCCATCCCGCTTGGATCGCGCGCCATCAGCTCATACAGCAGCGGCGGCCCATACATGACCGTACCGGCATGCTGGTTGGCGGCCCTGAGAATCGTCGGGCCGAACAGGGTCTTCGGCAGCACGATCGTTGCCCCGAAGTTGAGATAGGCCACGATGGATACCGCGAAGTGGTAGGACATGGAGAGCAGCCAGATCACGCGGTCGTCCCGGCCCAGACGGAGCGCTTCATTGGCGGCCTGAATGCGCTCGAGTATCGTTTCATGGGACAGGATCACCCCTTTTGAAATCCCGGTGGTGCCCGAAGTGAAACGCAAGAATGCAGCGTTGATCGCTGAAAATCCTGGCGGGGGCTTCTGCGCATGCACCGGCATGAACCACAGATCGGGAGCGACCTCGAAGGGATCGGCCGAGCAGAAAGGCAATAGCGGCTCGCAGGGACCAGGCTTGGATAGAGCGGCATCCAGACAGATCTCACGGAAAAGCTGCGCTTTCTCGTCGGCGCCCATTTCCATCGCGATGGGGACGACACAAGCTCCGCAGCGCCAGAGTCCGTAGGTCAGCACGATGTAATCCACTCCGCTGGCACAGTGAAGCCCGATTGACTGGCCGGGCTTAACCCCTGCCGCCTTGAGCTTGAGCGCCATCGTTTCGATCCTGTTGGCCAGCCCGGAATACGTCAGCGTTTCATCGAGGGGGCCAATAATGGCGGCATATTCTGGCTGCTTCGAAGCGGTTTCCAGGAATACGTCCGCGAGATTGATTTGTTCCGTCATCGGATTGAGAGGCAACTATCTGGATCGCAGGGTGATGGGATAATCGGCAGATCTGGCCAGTCCTTCCTTCGGACGATCTGGCCCGGCATTTGCAGATTTCAGATCAGCCCAGGTGGCATGACGACAAGACGCCCTCTCTGAACGGGAATCTTTTTGGGAGATCGGTGCGCCCACACCCAATCTGCTGACTGAATTACTTCCGCGCATCAATTACGGGCCATTGTGGACAATGTTGAATTTGTTCGCCGTCTTGATGGCAGGCAAGCTGACATTATCAACAATAAGCCGTGCCAAATCCATGCACACCCCGCATGTCGGTTCAGGCCGGGAAAACGTCCGCGGACGTCACCTGCAAGCATGCATACGACGCGTGCGGAATATTTGAATGTCGTCTGAAGGCGCAGCCAGCCCGAGCGCGCACCAGCCCCCATTGCGGGCAATCCCCAGGCTTGCAAACGGCTCCGCCACGCTGTCCGCGTCAAGGCAAAGTCGATCAGCTGGTTACAGGGTGGTCATGCTGGGGTTCAGTTACCGACCGACTTCGGTCTGGTGCGTGCTCCGGTAGCGGACGCTCGGATCAATGTCTTATGTCGGCAATTGCGGTCGCCTGTTCCAAACCCTCAAGAAACTGTCGTGCTTTACCTCACGCGGCGTGCGCTCCTCGGCCTTAGCTGCCGTTGCCAAGTGTGACTCCGCCCAATTTGCCACCACGAAATCAGTGGCGGTTCACTAAGGTCAAAAATGGACCATAAACAGGAACGACATAGATCACCCGCTTCCTTCTCTCTTCACCTTCAGAAGATGCTTGATGGCATTAGCAGGCAAGTCACCATACTTCGTTAGTCGAAGCCATAGGGACTGTGACTTGACGCTATAGAAGAGAGCGCACTCCTTCACGGATTTGAACCGCTTGCCATCCACCATCAGTTCTACACCGGCTTTTCTTGATGTTGCTGGAGGATCTGTCACACCAAGTGCCTGCTGGATAGTCCAGCCACTTCGCTTCCAACGAGCATATGCGGTTTTGTAATCAACCTTGAAGTGATCAGCTGCAGCTTGAAATGAGGTGAATTTCATTCCAGCGACCAAGATCTTCTGTCGAGCAAACTTTGTCCTAGGTTCAATCTCTGCAGCCTGTTCGGGTGTCCAACCCAGTCGAGAGATTCTCAGGTTGAACACCGAGGCGTCGATCCCAAAATACTCGGCTGCAGCAGCATGAGATGGAAATGCAAGCTCCCCAACCAGAAGACGTGCTGGGGTACCTATTGAGCCGCCTGGGCTGACGTTGTAACCATTCTTGATGGTGTCACGCCGCTCTATCTCCTTGACTTCCTGGTACTGCAACTCAGCAAACGACTTAGCATCTTTACGGAGCAAAGCGACTTCAAACCTGTCACAGCCATGTTCTCTCATCGAATTGTAGAGCTTCGATTTAACGCCTTTCTTTACGTTGGCTTTGTGTCCGTTGAATCGCTGCCATAAAGGGGTGATGGTGATCCCCACATATTTCTTGCCGTTGTCCATATTGGTTATCAAGTAGAGCTTGTATTCACCAACATCTGTCGCTGGATACTGAGCGTCATCAACGTAGTCAACACGCTTCCAATGCTTGCTTCTCGCCCCACCGATCTGATCTCTGAAGCGTGGCGGGGCTGGCTCAAGCTGGACCGCCTGTTCAGGTGTCCATCCACATCGAAGCCTCTTGGCTACAAGTTGCTCCTTGAGCCCATAAGCTTTGGCTAGCGCCCATGCATTGGGAAATGCCTTACCTTTGCATATGACCGTCTTGGTGGACTTCGGCTTCCTTTTGTGACTTGTCAGACCAACTGCTTCGTCTGGGGGCCAGTCGTTTGCCAAGCGGGATTGGATTACCGACTCATCAATTCCAAAATGCGAGGCCGCAGCCCTGATGGACGGGAATGTCCCCCCTGAAGTTACAAGGTGCCTACCACGTCCCGGTTGCACCCGATTGCGTGAGGTAATACCAAGCGCCTGTTCCAACGTCCAACCGGCGCGCAATCGCCTAGTTACGTTCCCGTAGTGCTGATTGAAATGGTGAGCAGCTTCCTTGATTGAAGGAAATGTAACGCCGAGAACCGTCACAGGAAGCTTAGGCATGAGAGCTATTGTATTTGGACTAGTTGGGTGTCCCCTAATGAATCTCTTGATGGCCGTTTGTTTGCCCTTGGTATCGCTAATTTCAGGATGACGAAGGGTCGCAAAGGCCGAACAAGAGACGGTCGGGCACCTCAGCCTGAACGTCCGCTCCTGGCCAAACCCGGAAGTGCTGGGTCGGCATCCACCGCGATCCGCCTGAGCGTCTGCTATCAGGAAGGGGGCACTTCTGATCCAGAATCTGAGGGGTCATTCAGATAGAGACTTACGAAGGTCTGGACGGCTCCCAAACCGCCCCTCGGCCTTGTCGAAGTGAATGGCCGAGGCCTATGCAGCGGCTGGGTAATGATTTCAGTCCTCAACATTGATTTCCAGTGCGAGGTAGAGGTCGCCTGAAGCAATGAAATGCACCTCGACTTCGACGCCATCCTCCAGGCCGGTAACGGCTACGCCGTTGATCTGGATGGTCAAGTCGTTGACTTTGAAACTGGTCGGTGTGACGTTGTAGGCGATGCCGTCGGTTTCGTAAACCTGTCCATCCGAAGGGACATCCAGATCCTTGAACTCGATGGCGTAGGCGGTGAGGCCTGCTGTGCCCTGGGTCGCCTCGACCTCGATCCTGGCGCCATTGACCAACTGGCTCGCCGAACCGTTCTCGTAGCCGACGTTGTCGGCGAGCGTCACGTTGTACGACATGCCATCCTTCAGGGTAAGCACAAAGCTATCGCCGTTGAGGTCACTGACGATACCGTCATATTCCACCGTGGCACCCTCCGGCGTGGTGGGATGAACTTCGACCGAGGTTGCGAGAACCACGTTGCCCTGGATATGGCCATGTATCTCGACGTATGCGCCATTTGCCAGTGAGCCGCCGGCTATGGTCGCCGATGACGCATCAACGGCTACTCCGCGTACCAGGAAATTGGCTGAACTGACGTAGTCGGTGACGGTGCCCTTCAATTCCACCTCGGCTGACAGGCTGGTGCTGGTACGGATGCTTGCTGCGATCAGCCTGCCTGTGCCGGCATCAGCCTGCCCGCCGACCACGACAAAGTCTCCCTGCTTGAGCGACTGCACGATCGCGCTCAGGTTCGGATCGCTGGCGTCGACGACGATGCCGGATACGCTGAACTGGCTGCCGCCGAGTGCAGTGACCAGGCCGGAGACGACGGCCTGGCCGCTGATCCCCTGCAGGCTCCGAACCCGGATGGCCGCCGCGGTCAACTGCCCGCCGTTCGGGGCATCGGGGCTCCAGACGTTGACCAGTTGGCCATTGGCCAGGGTGATGCCCTCCGGCATCAGGGACGTAGACGCGTTGTAAAGGATCGTTGTCGCGCCGATCTGGAAGGTGCCGGCCCCGGGGTTGAGGTTGGTCACCACACCCGTGATGCGGGTGACAGTGGATGTGGCGGGCAGTTGCGCGATCCGCGTCGCCTGGACGTAAGGACCATTCCCATCCACGCCATACAGGCCGTGAACTTCGACCTTCATACCGGCTTCTACCGCGTTCGGGCCGGACAGACCCGCATAGTAGGTGCGCGGCCCGGCTGACAGATTGGTGTTGAAGCGAACCGTCACGCCATTTACATTCATGCCACTGTCAGACACATTGCTGGCCTCACCGATCAGAGTGGGTTCGACCAACACCGTGGTCGGATTGCCCTGGTCATCGATCAGCATCTGCACCTGTTGCCCGAGCGCAACCGAGAGCGAACTGACAGGCACCGCTTCGTCCGCGTCATCGCCCTCCAGGTACTCGGCGGTGGCACTGTTGTAGCTATCGCCCTCTATCACCAGGCTGCCGAACCCAGTGACCGTGCCCGTTGTGATGCCGGTGCCACCGGTTCCGACACCGTCAGAAACCGTCATTCCCTGGCCACATGCTGCGAGCAGCAAGCCCGCCAACAGCACGAGCAACCCTCGCCAAGTATCAATCGTCTTCACTTTCCGGTCTCCTAGCGAAGGATTCGTCGGAATCCGGCGTCACGGATTCGTCCCAGTAATAAACACCGAAGCGCATGCGATGGTTGGCATCCGGCTTGTCATGGTCCTGCTCGAAGCAGCCGCTAGCCTGCGCAATCATCTCGGCTCGTGCCTGGGCCCATAGCTTTCGGGCCAGCACCCCCAGAAGCTCGGCAGACTCTGCCGTGATGCCCTCGGCGAACACGCTCTGTTCCAGCCTCGGCGCGCTGCCTAGCAGATTGGCCACGGCGGCAGCCGCATGATCGGTCAGGTTGTTGCCGAACAGCTCGATCAATTCCAGCGAGCCCGGCGGCGGGATGAAGCCATTCCGGTTCGGCACAACGTATTCCTGGCCTCGGCGCATTTCGATCTGGATTAGTCCCAGTCGCAACAATTCAGTCAGGATGGTGTAAGGACGCACGTCCTGGGTGACCGAGTGGGCCAGGGTTTCGAACGAGGGGGCAGGACCCAGCCGCGGCAGTGGCTTGGGCTGGCGCCGGCGGTTCATGTATTGGGGGTCATGTACCCAACGCGCAAATAGCTGGGTGCTCAGCGACACTTTCTTGGAAATGCTGTCGGCCAGGCCGGACTCGCGCCACGTGTGCACGTCCTTGCGATGAACGCCGCTGAGCAGGCTGATGGCGGAATCGGTGTCCTTGCGTCCGGACCGAAGAAGTTCCAGCTGCGCCTGCTCGATGAACAGGGGCTTCAACTCGGCGGACAGCCGCGTGTAGTCGATGCCCGTCGCCAACAGCAGCCTGACCAGTGGCGCCAGGATTGCACGCAGCGCACGCACAACGTCCTCGGCCTGCGGCAAGGGCTGCGCTGGGGTATTGCTGGCTGGAAGATGGCGCGGCGGGCGTCCCATGGTTGGTCATCGGTCACGTTCTTGCGGGGAGTATAGTGCAAAAGATTTGCGTGGGAATTATTTCCACACTAACATCACGGTCATGCATCGCGGTTCATTTGCCATGTCTGGCCGATGGCATGGCGCTATGCCAGCGCTTTGCGGCCGCACTTCACAGGCAAGACCAGGGAGATAAAGATGAAGACAGCAATTACGATAGGTGCGGTAGCCGCTACCCTGGTTCTCGCCGGCTGTGGTGGTGGGGGTGGGGACAGTGAGAGCGCCAGCAGCAGTCAAGTGGCCACCTTCATCGATTCGCCTGTGAGCGGCCTGGAGTTCGAATCGCCGAGTGTTAGCGGCATCACCGACGCCTACGGGAATTTCACCTACAAGGAGGGCGAGCGCGTCACCTTCCATATCGGCAACCTGTACCTGGGCTCGGCCGCGCCAAGCAATCACCGGGTAACTCCGCTAAACCTGGTTGAGGGCGCCAGTGATTCCAGCGACCCCATTGTGACAAGAATCCTGCGCACCCTGCAGTCGATGGATTCCGACGGCAATCTGGAAAACGGCATCCAGATCGATGAAAGCGTGCGCGAGACCCTGAGGACCCAGGACAGGATCGATCTGGACGATGGCGCTACCGGGGACGCCGAGGTTGTCGCCGTCATCGGCGAGTACAAGGTGAGCGCGGAAGAGGCCAGGGAGCACTTCGATGAGCATAAGGACGACGACTCCAACGAGGAGTATGGCTATACGCCGCCCACCAATCCGCCGACCACGACAACCGGGGGCTATGCCCTGATCGCCTGGAACGACCTCGGCATGCACTGCGTCGATGGCAAGGACTATTCGGTATTTTCCATCCTGCCGCCCTACAACAACCTGCATGCCCACCTGATCAGCCGCACCGCAACCGACAACAAGCAGGTGACCGCGGGCGTGACCCTGACCTACGAGGCGGTGGCCGACAGCATGGGCTCCATCAACACCAGCAGCGCGGGCAAGACCAATTTCTGGGACTGGGCGCTGGCCCTGTTCGGCGCCAATCCCGCTCCGGATCACGGACTCAACTTGAACCCGGGCGGGCCGAGCAATCCGACCCCCTCCCTCGCCCCGGCCGCCATGTCCTACAACGGCACACATGGCTGGTGGGAAGCGGAGGGGATCCCCATCACGCCTTACGACGACAAGGGCGTGAAGAACTACTACCCGATGGTCAAGGTGGTAGCGAAGCAGGGTGGCACCGTGCTGGCTACCACCAAGGTGGTGCTGCCGGTCTCCGACGAGATGAGTTGCAAGTCCTGTCATGCTTCATCCAGCGGCAACGCCGCCAAGCCGAGCGCGGGGTGGGTCGGCGACAGCGATCCCGAGAAGGACTGGAAGAAGAACATCCTGCGCCTGCATGACGAGAAGTTCCCGAACGCCATCGCCACCGCCGGGATGTCCTCGACCTACACCCATGGCACGCTGCTCGCCTCTGCCGAGAAAGGCCAGCCGGCACTGTGCGCGGCATGCCACAAATCCAATGCCCTGGGTACGCCCGCCAAGGCCGGCATCAAGCCGCTGACCGAGGCGCTGCATGCCAGGCACGCGACCGTAAAGGACCCGACCACCAGCATGACGCTGGATGACCTGTCCAACCGTGATTCCTGCTACCTGTGTCACCCGGGCTCCAAAACCAAGTGCCTCCGGGGCGTCATGGGCAATGCCAAGAATCCGGACGGCAGCAATACCATCGACTGCCAAAGCTGCCACGGCAACATGAGCCAGGTCGGCAAAGCAGGGCGTGAGGGCTGGCTGGACGAGCCGAGCTGCCAGCACTGCCATGACAAGGACTCGAGCGGGAAATTCGTGCGCTACACATCGGTCTTCGCCGGCAATGGTCTGCTGCGCACGGTTACGGACAACCGCTTTGCCAGCAACCCCGATACACCGGCGACCGGCATCTCGCTCTACCGCTTCAGCAAGGGCCATGGCAACCTGCAATGCGAGGCTTGCCACGGTTCAACCCATGCCGAGTATCCGAGCTCGCACGCCAACGACAACGTGCAGAGCCTTGCCCTGCAGGGCCACATCGGCACCATCACCGAGTGCTCCACCTGCCACAGCACAGTGCCGATCACGACGACGGGCGGTCCGCACGGCATGCACACAGTGGGCCAGATCTGGGTGTCGAAGCATGGCGATGCCGCTGAGCATGACGCCACTGCCTGCACGACTTGCCACGGCAGCGATTACCGCGGTGGCCTTCTGTCGAAGACGTCCATGGCGCGCAGTTTCAAAGTCGAGGACAAATCCAAAACCTATGGCACAGGCCAGCAGGTCGGCTGCTACGACTGCCACAACGGGCCGGATGGAGATGACTGATGCCGGGGCGATTCAGTTCGTTCCCGAAGTGAATTCGGCCAGAGGGCGGCTCAACTATCCGAATCGAAGCGCAGCCGGCAATAGCTCTCCCGGGTCAGCGCCACGGCGAGGACGGCACCGAGTGCGCTGATCGCCAGCCAGAGGAAGGCGGCGTGGTAGGCAGCGGCATCGTAGAGGCGGGCGCCTTCGATCATGGCGCCCTGCCAGTTGCGGTCGAGGATCCAGCCCATGGCGCTTTGCTGGATGGCAGCGAAGCCGAGCACGGCCATGTTGACTACGCCACCGACGGTGCCGGCCGCGCCCGGATGGTTGACCTCGCGCGAGAAGGCGAAGCCGATGATGATTCCCCCGGCAGAGAAGCCGATGACAACGAACAGCAGGGTGAGCGCGGTAGCCGAGAGGGCGTCGACGAACAGGAAGATCACCCAGCCCAGCGCATTGACGAGCGCCGCGCCGAGATAGGGTAGCTTGCGTCGGCCCAGGCGGTCGGACAATGCGCCCAGCAGCGGGCCGCCGATGGCGAAGCCGAGCAGCATGACGGTGGTGAATCCGGCCGCATGGCTGCGTTCCATGCCGTGAACCTGGACCAGGTAGGGCACGCCCCAGAGTCCGGCGAAGGTCAGCACCGGCGCCGCGATCAGGCCGCCGGCAAAAAACAGCAGCCAGGTGTCGCGCTCGGAGAGGACCCGTTTCAAACTGCGACCCGCCGACATGGCGGCGTTGTTGAGTGCTTCCGGATGGGCGTGACTGGCATAGCCGCGCTCGCTGGGGTCGTCGCGTACCCACAGCCAGACGAACGCTGCCAGGATCAGCGTAACCCCAGCGCTGGCCAGCATGGCGGTGCGCCAGCCGACGCTGACGACCGCCTCGGACAGCGGCACCCCGGCCAGCACGCCGCCGAGATTGCCGATCAGCAGGGAGACACCGGTCACGGTGGCGAAGCGGTTGGCGGGAAACCAGTGGCCGGCGAGTTTCATGCAGGCGACGAAGGCGACGGCGACCGAGGCGCCGATCAGACCGCGGCCGAGGCTGG
>JBGSTQ010000299.1:0-2298 GCA_041736375.1 Thiobacillaceae bacterium | reverse complement strand
GAGCTTCCGCCGCGACCGCCTCTATCTGACGCCGGGCGATTCGCCGATGGGTCTGCGCCTGCCGCTGGCCTCGCTGCCGTGGGTCGCCGAGGACGAACGCGAGCCCTGGGTCGAGGTCGACCCGTTTGCGGTACAGCCGCCACTGGCCAACTTCCATGGCGAAGTCGCGGCGCGCTACAGCAGCCACGTCACCTTCCCGCCCGTCCATCCCGAAGTCCATCCGCAGACGCCGACGGCGAGGGAGTCGGTCGAGGTGCCGCACACTGCCCTATGCATCGAGGCGCGCGGCGGCGGCCTGCACGTGTTCATGCCGCCGACCACCACGCTGGAACAGTATCTCGACCTGCTGGCGGCGATCGAATCCACCGCCGCCCTGCTGAAGATGCCGGTGATCATCGAGGGCTATACCCCGCCCGGCGACAGCCGCATCGAAAAGCTCATGGTCACCCCCGACCCCGGCGTGATCGAGGTCAACATCCACCCCGCGAGCAGCTGGGCGGAACTGGTCAGGACCACCACGATGCTCTACGAGGAGGCCCGCCTGTCGCGCCTCGGCACCGAGAAATTCATGCTCGACGGCCGTCACGCCGGCACCGGCGGCGGCAACCATGTCACCCTCGGTGGCGCCACCCCGGCTGACAGCCCCTTCCTGCGACGGCCCGATCTGCTGGCGAGCCTGATCACCTACTGGCAGCACCACCCGGCCTTGTCCTATCTGTTCTCCGGCCTGTTCATCGGTCCGACCAGCCAGGCGCCACGCGTCGACGAGGGGCGGCCGGAGCGACTGTACGAACTCGAGATCGCCTTCCAGCAGATGCCGCAGGGCGAGGTGCCACAGCCGTGGCTGGTCGATCGTTTGCTGCGCAACCTGCTCACCGATCTGACCGGCAACACCCACCGCTCGGAGTTCTGCATCGACAAGCTGTATTCGCCCGACTCGGCGTCCGGGCGGCTCGGCCTGGTCGAATTCCGCGGCTTCGAGATGCCGCCGCATGCGCGCATGAGCCTGGCGCAGATGCTGCTGCTGCGCGCGCTGGTCGCACGCTTCTGGGAGCAGCCCTACCAGAAGCCGCTGGTGCGCTGGGGGACGCTGCTGCACGACCGCTTCATGCTGCCGCATTACCTGTGGGCGGACCTGAAGGACGTGATCGACGACCTCAAGGCGGCGGGCTTTACCTTCGACCTGGAATGGTTCGCGCCCTTCCTCGAATTCCGTTTTCCGCGCCACGGCACACTGGAGCTTGGCGACATCCAGATCGAGCTCCGCACCGCGATCGAACCGTGGCACGTGCTCGGCGAGGAATCGACGAGCATGGGCACCGCGCGCTATGTCGATTCCTCGGTCGAGCGCCTGCAGGTCAAGGTCAGCGGACTCACCGATAGCCGCTACGTGCTCGCCTGCAACGGCCGCCGCGTGCCGCTGCGCGGCACCGGCGTGAATGGCGAACAGGTGGCCGGGGTGCGCTACCGTGCCTGGCAGCCGCCTTCCGCGCTGCATCCCACCATCGGCATCCACTCGCCGCTGGTGTTCGATCTGATCGACACCTGGAACGGTCGCGCCATCGGCGGCTGCACCTATCGCGTGGTCCATCCCGGCGGACGCAGCTACGAGCAATTCCCCGTCAACGCCTGGGAAGCCGAGTCGCGCCGTCACAACCGTTTCCAGAGTTGGGGCCATACCCCCGGCAGCTTCACCCCGCCGCCGTGTGTCGCCCCGCACGCCCGCTCACTTGAGTTAACAGCTGGAAGGCTCTTTCCGAAGCCCGAAAATCGGGAATGCTTAAAGCCACATCGGCCAGCACCACTCCAACGAGATTTAGCTTTTCGAAATCGAGACCTTTTGCAATCATTTGCGTTCCTACCACAAAATCAATTTCGCCGTTCTCCATTTTTGTCACAAATTCTTCCATGCTTTCGCGCGAATCAACTTCGTCCCGGTCGACGCGGGCGATGCGGGCCGACGGAAAAAGAAGCTGCAGGTCTTCCTCGACTTTTTCGGTCCCAATTCCTATCGGCTTTGGCGCGCCCACTTTGCAATCGGGGCAGTGTTTGGTCATCGATTCTGAATAATCGCAATAATGGCACACCAAATGTTGCTTGCCGTGCAAAGTAAGTTTGATATCACAATTTGGGCAAGCATAAGCGAAACCGCACGATTCACAGAGCACTGTTTGTGCCATGCCTCTTCGATTTATAAACAAAGCCGCTTGAAAGCCGCGAGTGTAATTGGTTTCTAACGCTGTCATCAAGGCTTGAGACAACCAGTGAGGTAGACATGAGCCAGTTTCTTTTTTTCGT
>JBGSTQ010000282.1:0-2187 GCA_041736375.1 Thiobacillaceae bacterium | reverse complement strand
AGGCTGCCGCCGACCACCAGCAGGCGCAGCGGGCCGCTGTGCGGGACGCGAGCCTCGTTCGCCAGTGTGGCGATATCGGCGCGCACCGGATTGCCCACCCATTCGGTCTCCACGCGGCGGCACGGAAAAGGCTTGTCGTTCTGGTTGCGGAACACCCCGGGAAAGGCGACCAGCACACGGTCGGCAAGGCAGGCGAGGATGCGGTTGGTCAGTCCGGCCACCGAGTTCTGCTCGTGGATCACCAGCGGACGGTTGAGCAGGCTGGCGATCATGCCGCCTGGAAACGCGGTGTAGCCGCCCATTCCGAGGACGACGTCGGGGCGTCGCTTCAGGATGGCGCGCAGGCTCTGCCAGAACGCCGCCAGCAGCATGACCGGCAGCAGGAGCTTCTTCAGCAGGCCCTTGCCGCGCACCCCGCCCATGCTGATCCAGACCATGTCGATCCCGGCCGCGGGCACCACGCGCGCTTCCAGGCCGGCGCGCGTTCCCAGCCAGAACACCTCCCAACCGCGGGAACGCAGTTCGTCGGCCACCGCCAGCGCCGGATAGACGTGGCCGCCGGTACCGCCGGCCATGACCATGAGCGTCCGGTTAAATCGGTTCGGGCCTAGCGTTTGCCCCCTCGCCCCCGGAGGGAGAGGGTTGGGGAGAGGGGGAGGCGTCATCATGGCCATAGCGTTCATCATCAGAACGTCTTCCCCCGCATCATCAATCGCCTTGGGCGAGCGCAGCTCACGGTTGCCCCCTCCCCTGCGAACGGGGGGAGGGGTGGGGAGAGGGAAGATGATGCGCATTGCAGAAAGTGGTTCATCAGAACGTCTTCCCCCGCATCATCTGTCGATGTTCCCAGTCGATCCGCAGCAGCACGGCAATGGCCAGGCAGTTGGCGACGATGCCGCTGCCGCCGAACGACAGGAACGGAAGGGTCAGGCCCTTGGTCGGCAGCAGGCCGACGTTCACGCCCATGTTGATCAATGCCTGCACCCCGAGCCAGATGCCGATCCCCTGCGCCACCAGGGCACAGTAATTGCGCTCGAGCTGGGCGGCGCGATGGCCGATGACAAAAGCCTTGACGATCAGCCAGGCGAACAGGGCGATGACGATCAACACGCCGACGAAGCCGAGTTCCTCGGCAATGACGGCGAGCAGGAAGTCGGTATGGGCCTCCGGCAGGTAGAAGAGCTTTTCCACGCTGCCGCCCAGCCCCAGCCCCAGCCACTCGCCTCGCCCGAAGGCGATCAATGCATGCGACAACTGGTAGCCCTTGCCGTAGGGATCGGCAAAGGGATCCATGAAGCCAAGCACGCGCTGTAGCCGGTAGGGCGACGACCAGATCAGGATGACGAAGCCGACCAGTAGCACCACCACCAGACCGGCGAACACCCGCCAGTTGAGGCCGCCGAGAAACAGGATGCCCATGGCGATCGAGACGATCACCACGAAGGCGCCGAAATCGGGCTCGCGCAGCAGCAGGCCGCCGGCCAGGATCATCACCGCCGCCATCGGCATGAACCCCTTCTTGAAGTCGTGCATGAAGGCCGCCTTGCGCGTGGTGTAGTCGGCGGCATACAGCACCGCGAGGAACTTCATCAGTTCGGACGGCTGCAGGTTGGCGAAACCGAGCGGGATCCAGCGACGGCTGCCGTTGACTTCGCGGCCGATGCCGGGAATCAGCACCACCACCAGCAGCAGCAGACCGGCGAGGAACAGGTAGGGAGCGGCCTGCTGCCAGACGCGCATCGGCACATTGAATGCGGCCATGCCGACCGCCAGGCCGATGCCGATGAATATCAACTGACGTAGCAGGTAGTACTGTCCGTTGTGGCCGGTGTATTTGGCGGCCTCGGCGGTGGCGATCGAGGCCGAGTAGACCATCACCAGGCCGACAGCCAGCAGGGCGAGCGCCAGCCACAGCAGGCTGTAGTCGAGTTCGGCCGTGGTCTTGGGGGCACGCGCGGTGTAGAGCATCGTCATGTCGCCTCCGGCCCTGCGCTTGCGCCCGCACCTGCAGAGGAGGGTGCCGCCGTCTTTTCAGCCGCCAGCCTGTTGACCGCGGCAACAAATACCTCGGCGCGGTGCAGATAGTTGCGGAACATGTCGAAGCTGGCGCAGGCGGGAGACAGCAGCACCGCGTCCCCCGGTTGCGCCAGCTGGTGTGCCAGCGTCACCGCGTCCGGCAGGGTGGCC
>JBGSTQ010000318.1:0-1796 GCA_041736375.1 Thiobacillaceae bacterium | reverse complement strand
GGCGAGGAAGGCTGTCACCGCGCCGACGCGCCGCGGCACGTCGGGCAGCTTGGCGGCCAGTTTCAGCCGGTCCGGTCCGGCCAGCTTGTAGCCGGCCTTGCCCTGGATCAACTGGATAATTTTACCCGGATCGATCGGCGGGTTGGGGACGAATTGCACCGTCATGCCGTCACCGGAGACGTCGAGGCGAACGATGCCGTAGTCGCGGGTGGCGATGCGCAGCTTGTGCACCGCCAGGAGGGCGCGGGCGGTGTCGGGCAGCTCGCCGAAGCGGTCGATCAGCTCTTCCTGCATCAGCGCCAGCTCGTCCGCCGTCTGGCAGTTTGCCAGACGCTTGTAGAGCACCAGGCGCTCGTGCACGTCCGGACAATAGTCGTCCGGCAGCAGGGCCGGGGTGTGCAGGTTGATTTCCGAGACGATCCCCAAAGGCTGGGCGATGTCCGGCTCGTGCCCGGCCTTGAGGCTTTTCACCGCGCTGGCGAGCATGTCGTTGTAGAGCGCGAAGCCGACCTCGAGCATTTCGCCGCTCTGCTTTTCGCCCAGCACCTCGCCGGCGCCGCGGATCTCCAGGTCGTGCATCGCCAGATGGAATCCCGCGCCCAACTCCTCCATCAGCTGGATCGCCTCGAGGCGTTTCTGCGCCTGCGGGGTGAGGGTGCGCCCCTCTTCGACAAGCAGGTAGGCGAAGGCCTGGTGATGCGAGCGGCCGACGCGGCCACGCAACTGGTGCAGCTGTGCCAGGCCGAACTTGTCGGCGCGGTTGATGATCATGGTGTTTGCATTGGGCACATCGATGCCGGTCTCGATGATGGTGGTGCATAGCAGCACGTCGTAGCGCTGCTGGTAGAAGTCGCGCATCACCTGCTCGAGGTCGCGCTCGGCCATCTGGCCGTGGCCGACGCGAATGCGTGCTTCCGGCAGGAGCTTTTCCAGGTGCTCGTGCATATTCTGGATGGTGCTGACTTCGTTGTGCAGGAAATACACCTGTCCGCCGCGCTTGAGCTCGCGCAGTACCGCCTCGCGGATCAGGCCGCTGGAGAAGGGCTGGACGAAGGTCTTGACCGCGAGGCGCTTCTGCGGCGCGGTGGCGATGGCGGAAAAGTCGCGGATGCCCTCGAGCGACATCGCCAGGGTGCGCGGAATCGGGGTGGCGGTGAGGGTCAGCACGTCGACCTCGGCGCGCAGGGCCTTGAGTTGTTCCTTCTGGCGCACGCCGAAGCGGTGCTCCTCGTCGATGACGACGAGACCGAGACGGGCGAATTTCACGTCCTTCTGGATCAGCCGGTGGGTGCCGATGATGACATCGATCCTGCCCTCGGCCAGACCCTGCAGCGCCGCGGCCTGCTCCTTCGCGGTGCGGAAGCGCGACAGCTCGGCGATCTTCACCGGCCAGGCCGAGAAGCGGTCGGCGAACTTGAGGAAATGCTGTTCAGCCAGCAGCGTGGTGGGCACCAGCACCGCCACCTGACGCCCGCCCATCACCGCCATGAAGGCGGCGCGCAGCGCCACTTCGGTCTTGCCGAAGCCGACATCGCCGCACACCAGCCGGTCCATCGGCTTGCCCGAACGCATATCGTCGATCACCGCGGCGATGGCGGCGGCCTGGTCGGGCGTTTCCTCGAAGCCGAAGCCCTCGACGAAGGTGTCGTAGTCGTGCACCGAACAGTCGAAGGCGTGGCATTCATCCATCCGGGCGGCCACGAGGTGGCGCCCGGGGCACCGGCGCTCATCGCGCGATTCTTCAAAGAGCACCCGCGCTGAGGGCGGACCTATCGGGCACCTCTGCGTTGTGGCAT
>JBGSTQ010000317.1:0-5177 GCA_041736375.1 Thiobacillaceae bacterium | reverse complement strand
CCTCGGCGGCGAAGCCTCGACTGCAGCGGGCTTGGCGACCTTGACCAGGCGCGCCTCGATCGGCGGCGGATCAGGCAGGGTTGGCAGCGTCGGCAGATCGAGATTCAAGCCCGTCAACACCACCCCGTGCAGCAGCAGCGAAATGCCAATTCCGGCCAGGATCGCGAGGGAATCGTGTCGAATTAACACCCGCCTCATCCCTTGACGCGATAGCGCACCAGACGCTGCACGAAGGTGTCGCCGTCTTCGGAAATCCGCACCTGAACCGGCAGGTTGTGGCGCGCAGGCGCGATCCAGAGGTCCACGGATTTGTCATCGGCGGCCTGGCCCACGCGCTGGTAATGCTCGGTGGCGAACTGTCCCGCCGGGGTGCGGATCTGGCCCCCGTCGCTGCGCGCGTAATGATGCTCGTTGAGTCCCTTGCCGCTGACGATCTGCAGCGTGTAATCGGTCGGCAACCGCGGCATGAAGGCGAACTGATAGAGCATCGACAGCTGGTCCTGGGTGCCGGGCTGGAGACCGTCACGCAGCGTCGACCGGTCCTTGTGCTGAAACCGGACCTGCTGCAACTTCCAGTCGAGGCTGGCCGTCGCCAGTTTGTTCGGCGCTTCGCTGCGGGCATGCTGGAACTGCAGCGGCTGCAGGCCCTGGGGAGTCACGTCGCCGCGGCTCTCCAAGCGGACTTTACCCGGCCACAAGGCCTTCAGCGGGCCGGTGGCATGCATCTCGCTGACCAGCCGATACTGGTTGCCGCTGCGGACGAAGGTGTCGGTCACGCTGCCCAGCTTGTTGCCGTTGCGGTACACCTCGTACTCGAGGTGGATCTGCTGGGGAGCCGCCTGCGCGGCCGCGCTGAAGAGGCCAAGGGCCAGCCAGACGAGTTTGAGCATGCTCACGATCCTGAAGGAAACAAGGATTGAGACCCTGGATCTCCCCTCAAGTTTACGTGGCCGCCGCTTTTTACCAGCCGTCCCTCGGCAATCCAGCGGATCGCCTGCGGATAGATCCGGTGCTCCTGCTGCAGCACGCGCGCCGCCAGGGTGTCCGGCGTGTCGTCGGCCCGCACCGGCACCGCGGCCTGGATGACGATGGGGCCGTGATCGAGGTCGGCGGTGACGAAGTGCACGGTGCAGCCATGGATCTTCACCCCCTCGGCCAGCGCGCGCTCATGGGTCTTGAGGCCGGGAAAAGACGGCAGCAGCGAGGGGTGGATGTTCAGCAGCCGCCCCTCGAAGCGGTGGATGAAGGCCGCGGTCAGGATGCGCATGTAGCCCGCCAGCACGATCAGGTCGGGGGCGAAGCGCTCGATCTCGGCGGCGAGCACGGCATCGAATGCCTGGCGATCAGGGTGGGCGGTGTGGTCGAGCGCGACCACGGGGATGCCGCGCGACCGCGCATAGTCGAGGCCGGCGGCGTTAGGCCGGTTGCTGATGACGGCGGCGATCTCGATCGGCAGATTGGCCTCGGCGATGGCCTGGAAATTACTGCCGCGGCCGGAAATCAGGACAACGATGCGCGTCACGGACAAATCCTAAAATCGGTTGAGCGAGGCGGACAGGAACGCAACAGGCAGCCCCCCTCCACGTTGCGCCGTTCGCGTCCTTTATGCCCATTGGGTATTCGCGGTAAAAGCCTTTGCAGTTCAGGAATAAATAACCTGCTCCGCGCCTTCGGGACGCGCGACGATCTCGCCGATCCGCCACACCGTCTCGCCGCTCGCCTGCAGATGCGCCATCGCCGCCGCCGCATCGGCTTCCGCCACGACGACGCACAGTCCGATACCGCAATTGAAGGTGCGCAGCATTTCGTCCGCCTCGACATTGCCGGCCTGCTGCAGCCAGTCGAACAGCGGCGGACGCGTCCAGGCAGATTGGTTGACGCGCGCAGCGACGTTCTCCGGGAGGCAGCGCGGCAGGTTGCCGGTGATGCCGCCGCCGGTGATGTGGGCCATGCCCTTGACCGCGAGCTTTTCCATCAGCGCCAGCACCGGCTTGACGTAGATGCGCGTCGGCGCCATGACCACGTCGGCGAAAGGCTTGCCGTGAAAGTCGGACTTGAGGCCGATGCCGGAAACGTCGATCAGCTTGCGGACCAGCGAATAGCCGTTGGAATGCGCGCCGGACGACGCCAGCCCGAGCACCACGTCGCCGGGGGCGATGGACTGGCCGCCGATGATCCTGGATTTTTCCACCACGCCGACGGCGAAGCCGGCAAGGTCGTATTCGCCATCGGCATACATGCCGGGCATTTCCGCCGTTTCGCCGCCGATCAGCGCGCAGCCGGCCTGTTCGCAACCGTTGGCGATGCCGGCGATCACCGCTTCGGCGGTGTCGAGGGTGAGCTTGCCGGTGGCGAAATAGTCGAGGAAGAAAATCGGTTCGGCGCCCTGCACCAGGATGTCGTTGACGCTCATCGCCACCAGGTCGATGCCGACGGTGTCGTGGCGGTTGAGCTCGAACGCCAGCTTGAGCTTGGTGCCGACGCCGTCGGTGCCGGAGACCAGCACCGGCTCGCGGTACTTTTTGGAGATCTCGATCAGCGCGCCGAAGCCGCCGATGCCCGCCAGAACTTCGGGCCGCATGGTGCGCCTGGCGAGCGGCTTGATGCGTTCGACCAGGGCATCGCCGGCGTCGATATCGACCCCGGCATCTTTGTAGGAAATGGAAGACAACACCCGCTCCGTTGGCTGGAAAATGCGTTATTTTAACTTTTCTGGCGAGTACCCGCCCTGAAAAATTCGGCACTTTCGGCTGGCCCCGAGCAAGTTGATTCCATTCATGTCCTTCGACTACGCCCAGGGGAGCGTTCGACGAGCTCACCACGTACGGAATGAACAATCCGTCGTTCGCCCAGAGCCCTTCGATGAAACTCAGGACAGTCCTGTCGACGCGCCTGCTCGCCGCCTTCCCGAGGCGGATACCGCCTGCCTTGCACCTGCGCCGGCGGCTATAATGGCCGCCTTTCCCCATTGCCATCCCTCCGCCATGTCCGCCCCGCTGCTCGAATCCCGTATTGCCTCCCTGCTGCTGGTGCACCGCGGCAAGGTCCGCGACATCTACGCCGTCGGCGACGACAAGCTGCTGATCGTCACCACCGACCGCCTGTCGGCCTTCGACGTGGTGATGCCGACGCCGATTCCCGGCAAGGGCGAGGTGCTGACCAGAGTGTCGGCCTTCTGGTTCGACAAGCTGAAAGCCATCGTGCCGAGCCAGGCGCTCGACATCGCGCCGGAATCGGTGGTCGCGGAAAACGAACGTGACCAGGTCGTTGGCCGCGCCATCGTGGTGAGGAAGCTGAAAGCCCTGCCAGTCGAGGCGATCGTGCGGGGCTATCTGGTCGGGTCGGGCTGGAAGGAATACCAGTCGCGCCAGTCGGTGTGCGGCATCGCCCTGCCCGCGGGTCTGAAGCAGGCCGACCGCCTGCCCGAGCCGATCTTCACGCCGTCGACCAAGGCTGCGGTCGGCGCGCATGACGAAAACATCGCGTTTGAACAAATGGCCGAACTAATCGGCCCCGATCGGGCGAAGCAGGTACGCGACACCAGCCTCGCCCTGTATAAATCAGCGGCGGAGTATGCGCTCACACGCGGGATCATCATCGCCGACACCAAGTTCGAATTCGGTCTCGACGAAGCCGGCAGACTGGTGTGGATCGACGAGGCGCTGACCCCGGACTCCTCGCGTTTCTGGCCCGCCGATCAGTACCGCCCCGGAGCCAACCCGCCCAGCTTCGACAAGCAGTTCGTGCGCGACTGGCTCGAAGCCAGCGGCTGGAACAAGCAGGCACCGGGGCCCGAACTGCCCCCGGACATCGTCGCCAAAACGGCGGAAAAATACCGCGAGGCGATGACGCGGTTATTGGGTTGAGGGTCCAGAACGATTCACCGCCAGGGACGCAATGGTACGCAAAGGAAAAACACGTAAGAGCGAGATCCAGGTTTTTTATGGAGGCGCTGATTACGTCAAAATGGCCGTCCTTGCGAGCGAAGCGCGGCAATCCAGCGTATTGATCAAGCGGGCATTTCTGGATTGCCCTCGAGGACTCCGATCCACCATGGGCTGAAGCCCATGTGGAATCGTATGCCGCGTCGCTGCGCTCCTCGCATCGACGAATCAATCAACGTTTCCTTTGTGTTCTTGAAATCCTTCGCGTCCCTGGCGGTTAAAGTCTTCCCACCGCGTCCTTCGCGGCTACGCAGCACTCACTTCATCGTCGCATCCAGGAACTCCGCCACGGCCTCCACCATTTTGGCTTCGTGGCCGCCGAAGAAATGGTCGGCGCGATCGATCTTCACCTGCTTCGATCCCGCCCCACTCAG
Organism: Thiobacillaceae bacterium; assembly: GCA_041736375.1. GTDB lineage: Bacteria > Pseudomonadota > Gammaproteobacteria > Burkholderiales > Thiobacillaceae > Thiobacillus. Next base: position 859 of record JBGSTQ010000317.1, on the reverse strand, counting down.
GCTCTTCTTGCGCTTCTGCGTGTTGGTCAATACCCCGGGCAGGTCGTTTTCGCCGTAGAGGTCGAGGATCGGCAGCTTGACGCCGGCGTAATCGTCGACGGAAATGCCCAGGCTCGCCCACGTCACCACGGCGCGATCGGGCTTGCCTTTCAGGTACACCCGGCTCATGCGCGAGCCCATGCTGTGCGACACGATGGCGAGACGCTTGTAGCCCTTGGCCTTGAGGAAATCCACCGCGGCGGCGATGCGCTCGGCCGCTTCCGGAAAGGTGGGGGGATAGTCCTCGCCCTTGGCGTCGGCGGCCAGCACCGGCATCTGGATCGACAGGGTGGTGAAGCCGCGGTCAGCGAGATCGGTGCGCAGGGTGCCGATCAGCCCCCAGTCGGGGTGGATGCCGAGGCCGTGCACGACGATCACCGCCTTGTCTTCGCCGGCGGCGGTGAACAGGGTGAGGAACTTGTGGTGGCCGCGCGGGGTTTCGAGATAGACCGGGTCGCCCACCACGATGCCGGGCACGACCTCGTCCGCCCATTTCTTCTCGCGTGCGTAGTCCGCTGCAAAAGCCGAAATGGCCGAAAAAGTTGCAAAAATAGCCACTATCCAGGCAAAAACCAGTTTTTTCTTCATGATCAGGGTGCTCCGCGTTAAAGTTGTCAGACGCTACAACCGATTCTTGATCGGAATGAATAGTTTAATCAATCAGGTAAAGCCATTGTGATCGGTTTTCGTCTAAGTGCCGTGCCCCCGCTGCGCCCCGATCCATCGGACCGTGAAGTTACCCGTACCCGCAGCGGCGCGCGCGTCGTGATCGTCGACGACCGCGGAACGGCGCGCAGCCTGCTCGAAGGCCTGGCGCGCA
>JBGSTQ010000189.1:0-2722 GCA_041736375.1 Thiobacillaceae bacterium | reverse complement strand
TCGTCGCGCACCTGCGCCACTTCCTGCGAAGTCACGGTGTAGCCGTGCGGCTGGGCGATGGCCTCGTAGCGCGGGATGCGCGAGTGGAACAGGCGCGGGAATACCCAGCGCGCAAAGTCGTCCGGCTCGACCTGGGCGACGAATTCCAGGCCTTTTTCCTGCAGATAGACCGGCAGATGCTCGGCGAGGAAGGGCGGGCGGAAATACAGCGGCTTGGGATCGGACTGCGCGCGCTTGATCAGCGTGTCCTCTTCTTCGCGCGTGGTGGTCTGGATATAAAGGATCAGCGTGTGCTCGGCCAGCAGCTCGACCACGCCGGGCTCGTCCAGCTCGCACAGGCTGCCGCCGACGTCGTTGACAAAGTGCGGATAGCCGTAGATTTCCTGGCCCTTGCGGATGAATTCAGGCACGTCGCGCATGGCGGCGATTTCGGCATCGCGATACGCGGCCTGGCGGCGCGAGAACTCGTCGAGCGACAGCCCGCCCCATTCCGGGCTGCCGAGCTTGCCGACGAAGGTCAGCACCGGCCCCAGATCGTGGATCTTGATGTTGTTCGTGATGTCGATCCAGTCGTTGCGCAGCAGGTCGCGCAGAAACGGCACCTGCATCGCCTGCTGCTTGATGATGTCGAGAATGGGCTCGTCGAGGTAACGGGTGCCGATGCGGTAGTCGCCGGAGAAATGGAACCAGTCGTGGCCGCGCAGCATGGACGAGATATGCGTCTTGCCGACGCCGGACATGCCGAGCAGGGTGATGCGCTTGGTCGGCCAGGCGCGGAAGGAGTCGGGGGTGAAATGCATGGGCTCGGTTTTCTTATGTCTAGCGCGAAGCCTACCGAAAAGCCACCCAATTAAAAAGGGCGCGCTGCGAAGCGACCGCCCGGTTTGGTGCACGACGGGCTGCGCCCTGCACCAATTCGGATCACAGCAAACACCTCCGCCTGCGCCGCACCCGGCAGCCTGCCCGTCTATCCCAGTGAGGGCGGGCGTTTCCGGAGCAACACCCGTTCCGCCCAGGGCTGGCACAGGTGTTGCTCATACCGCTGTGTCGGGAAAAGCGGCGCACTGTCGTCTGCATTTACCGCGAATGCGCAGCTAGGGTTCCGGTCCCGCGAGGGATGACTGGTCCGAGAGCAGCCGGCACCGCCCAAGCGGGGCTCCACGGAGGGACAAAAGCCCGGGAGAACGCGTTTACCGCTGTCCCGGGCCTATCCATCATTTTTCCCCAAGGAGCAACCATGCATCTGAATGCCGTACTGAAAACACTGATCGCCACACTGACGAGCACCCTCCTGGTCAGCGGCGCGCAGGCTGCGCCTACGCTGAAACTCGGTCTGACCACCTGGATCGGCTATTCGCCTTTCTACGTCGCCGACGCGCTCGATCTGTACAAGAAATACGACCTCAAGGTGAAGCTGCAGACCTTCACCGATCCCGCCATGTTGCCGTCCGCGCTGGCAGGCGGCGCCATCGACGGCGCGCTGATGACCTACGACCAGGTGGTCGGCGCGGCCGGCCAGGGCCAGAACTTCAAGGTGGTGATGCCGGTCGACTATTCCTACGGCGGCGACGCCGTGCTCGCCGACAAATCGATCACCAAGGTCAGCCAGCTGAAAGGCAAGAAGGTCGCCTACGCGCCGCTGTCGCCGTCCGACTTCCTGCTCGCCTATGCGCTCAAGATCAACGGCATGAGCGACAAGGACATCCAGCCGGTGAACATGACGCCGGAAGCGGTGCCTGCGGCGATGGCCTCGGGCGCCACCCCGGCGGGCGTCACCTACGAACCCAATGTGTCGCAGATCCTGGCGAGCGGCAAAGGCAAATACCACGTCATCTATTCCTCGCGCGAAGCGCCCGGCATCATCACCGACGTGCTCGCCTTCGACGTCAAAAAGCTTGGCAAGGACGACAAGCAGATCATGGCGCTGATGCGCGGCTACCTCGACGGCCTGGCCTACATGAAGGCCAAGCCCGCCGAAGCGGCCAAGCTGATCGGCAAGGCGGTGGGCGTGTCCGACAAGGAAGCGCTGGAACAGCTGAGCGGCGTCTACAACATCCCGCTCGCGGAAATGCCCAAGACCTACGCCAAGGGCAAGGACACGACCTCCTTCTATGTCAGCGGCGAAATCATCAACGAGCTCCTGCTGAAGAACGGCCAGATCAAAAAGACGGTCGCGATTCCCTCGACCCTGGACGATCGCTACGTGAAGGCCCTGCTGAAATAAAGCGTCGACCGCCCTCCCCGGAGGGTGGTTTTTCTCATGAATCCAGCCATGTCCACCCGATTGTTCCGCCATCCCGACGGCGCCCTGCCCAATACGCTGGCGCTTGCCTATTCACTCTCCGGCTATGCCGGCGGCGTGTGGCTGATGGCGACTGCATCGTGGCCGTGGGCGCTGGCCGGCACGCTGTGGTTCGCGCATGCATTGATCGTCGCGGCCTACCTGTTCCACGAATTCGCCCACGGCACCATTTTTACCCGGCCCGAAGCCAACACCCGCGGCGGGGTGCTGATGACCTGGCTCACCGGCAGCTGCTACGCCCGCTACGAACACCTGCGTCGCAAGCACATGCGTCACCACGTCGACCGTGCCGACGTCATCAGCCTCGACACCAAGGCGCTGCTGCTGGCCTCTCCCGCCTGGGTGCGGCGCACGGCACTGGCGCTGGAGTGGGCCTACGTGCCGGCGGTGGAGCTGCTGATGCACGCCTACGTCGTCGCA
>JBGSTQ010000175.1:0-8285 GCA_041736375.1 Thiobacillaceae bacterium | reverse complement strand
GTCCGCCCGCGTCGCCAGGAAGGCAATGTGGAGACCGCCGCCGGCGGAGCCCAGGGCGCAGGCGGCGGGCACATTGCCGATCACCGAGCGGCCATGGGCCAGGAAGGCATCCTGGCGGCCGGTATTGAACTGGCAGTAGCGCTCCTTGTGGTGGCTTGCCTGGTTGATCGCCGGGAAATAGTTCCAGAAGCGCAGGGCGTGATAGCCGCGGGATTCGAGCAGATCGAAGATGGACACGTAAGCCGCTTCGGTCGTCGCCTGCAGGGGCGGGCGCGCATCCCCCGCGACTTCGTCGAGACTCATGCAGCCGAACAGCAGCGTTTCGCTTTGACGGTAGCGGATGGGGCCATGCCGGCCGGATTGCAGGGGTTCCGCGCTATGCCAGACCTCACAGGTCGCCTCTTCCCCGGGCGGCAGGATCATGTCCACGGCCAGGAGCGGCAGCTCTGCCGCACCGGGGGCACCCTCGAGTGGGAGGGCTGGATGGGAAAAGCAGGCGCCACCCAGCACGCTGCCCTGCCCGTCACCCGACAGGCGGGAAAGTCGGGACGCGGGCAGAACCTCCAGCCGCAGGATCGCTTCCGCAGTCATCATCGGCAACCGACTCCTTCCGCTTCTTCCAGGGGGTGGAGATTCAGCTTGCGCCGCTTCCACGCCGTGATCGTGCGCCTCAGGTTGGCCAGCGAGGGGAGGTAATAGATCGCCTTGAATGCCCGCAGCAAACGCCAGATGGGCGTCTTGCCGAAGATGTCGCCAGCCAGCACCGACAGCAGCGCCTCCCTGACCCGAAAGTAGTTGCGCGGCGACATGAACAGGTTGCGCATGGCGGGGTTGGTGACCCGGTAGATGACCCAGGAGAATTCCTTCGGCCGGTACTTCATTGTCTGGTCGAAATGCCTGAGCGCCAGCGCCGCCTTGTCCGGCTGGCGCAGACAGGTGTCGACCGCCTCGGCGCCGACGAAGGCGCTTTTCATGGCCAGCAAGACATCGGACGAGAAGACCGGATCGATGAAGGCATAGGCGTCGCCCAGCAGCAGGTAGTTGGCGCCGTGACTGCGGTCGCAGGTATAGGAAAAGTGCCGGTGGCTTCGACGTCCGAGACGAGTTCGGCATCCTTCAGCTGCTCCGCCAGGGCGGGGCTCTGGGCGATGAGGCCGAGGAAAAAGTCGCGTACGGGTTTCTTGCGGGTTTTCAGGTGGGCCGGCCAGATCACCGCGCCGACGCTGGTGGTGCCGTCGGCGAGGGGGATGAACCAGAACCAGCCATGCTCGAACCAGAACAGGCTGATGTGGCCCTCTTTATTGCCCGCATTGCGTTGGGCGCCCGTGAAATGGCCGTAGAGCGCAGCACTGTTGTGTCTGGGGTTGCGCTGCTTGGCCTTGAGGCGGTTGCCGAGGAAGGTGTCGCGGCCGGAGGCGTCGATGAGGAACCGGCATTGCCAGGTCTCGCTGCGCCCGTCGTCGTGTTCCGCCCGCACGATGGCGCCTTCTTCGTTCGGCAGGAATTCCACGTCGCGCACGCGGCAGCCTTCGATGACGTCGGCGCCTTTGCGCGCGGCATTGCGAATCAGAATCTCGTCGAACTCCGCGCGGCGCACCTGGTCGGCGAGCGGCATGGACTTGTCCCAGGCGTCGGCGAATTCGATGGTCTGACGGTGTTCGTGCCAGGGGGAGATGAATTCCGCCCCCCACTTCTGCATGCCGATGGCCCCCACCTCGGTGCGTACGCCCAGCTTCTCGAACAGGGGCAGGTTGGCCGGCAGCAGGGCTTCACCGATGTGGAAGTGCGGGTGGTTCGCCTTCTCCAGCGGGGGCACCTGGCGGCCCTTTTCCGCCGGCGGCGTGGCGGCCTTCGAGCCGACCGGGCCGCCACCGATCACCAGGACATCACCGTGGTGTTCGGCAGGACGGGCGGGCATGGAATCGTGTGACATGAGGCTTTCCTCGGATGACGGCAGCACGGCGAAAGGCTCTGTCCGCATCAACTGAAACAACTTCCGAATTTTACCCAAACAACGCCTGTTGCTGGTGGTTCATGCGCATCGCCGGGGCGACCACGATGGCGGCTGAGACTGTTTTTTGGGAGGGTCATGCAGCGCTCAATCGTGCTTGACTCTGCGCGTGGCAGCCCTGACCCGGCTGCTCGGCAGGGTGAGGGCTCTCGAGACAGCCAGACAACGTCCGGCCTTGGAACGGTGGCGGGAAGGAGGTCAACCGAATAGTCGGCGCGGAGCGGCTTGATTATGGGGGTTCATGATTTTCACGTTATACAGATACTCCCATTTATACCCGTCGGTCCAGCGGATGAAGCATTGTGTCGACGATGTTGATATCAGTCTGTTTGCTGGAGTTCAAATCTATTTGTAGGCAAGAAGAGCGTCTTCGCGCCGCATCCTTAAAGCAGACATATGAGGGCTTTTGGTTGCCATAATTGGGGACCGGCAAGGCCCCGATGACCTTTATGATCCCTTCCTCGCCGGGCTGATGCGCAGGACATCACGATGGCGGCGGGCGTGCCTGGTTGGCAGGCCGTGGGAATCTCTTATTTGAGCAGGAACAGCAGCTTTTCGTCGCCAACTTCGATCACGTCATTGGGCGTCAGTGGCTGGGGCTGCAGACCGATGGACTTGCCGTTCAGGCGCGCCGTTTTTTTTCCCTCGACATGGGTGATGAAATAGCCGTGTGGACGGGCATTGATCACCGCAAGCTGTTTTCCCGCTATGCCAAAGACATGCAGCACCCGGGATAATTCGATTTCCTTGCTGGGATGGACACCATTGAACGCACGGACCAAGCCCATGTGGGCACCAGCACCGAAGCGGCGCTCTTTTTTTGCCGTCACTAGCGCATAGGTGCCAACCGGTTGGGTGGGGGCACCACCTTCCGGGGCAGACGCTTGAATGATCATCGTTCTATCGAAACTGGGGCCATCGATGGCTTTATGGCTGCGGTAGCGAATCTGGACGTCGGCAATTTCGATGACATCGTCATTTTGCAGGATGTGTCGGGTGATGGGCTTGCCATTCACCAAGGTGCCATTGGTACTGTCCAGGTCATCCAGGATGTCGTCGTTGCCGACAGAGGTGATGCGGGCATGCGAGCGGCTGACCCCTTGGGCGGCGAGGCATAGGTCACTGTCGGCCAGGCTGCCGATCGTGAAGCAGGGTTCGTTGAGGAAGCGGTTATCGATGACCTTACCGTTTTGACTGACGATTAGTTTTGCCATGATGGTTTAACGTCCGAATAACCAGGCGAAGAATCCATTCTTCTTGGCGTCTGGTGTGGTTTGTATCCCGACTTTTGCCAGGATCACGGAAATATTGTCTTCACCGCCATTGTCGTTGGCGATCATGATCAGTTGGCTGGCAGCAAGCGGCAAATTGGCCTGAAGCGAATTGAGCACCAGTTCGATATCCGCGTTGTCGACCATGTCGTTCAGGCCGTCCGAGCAGACCAGATAGATGTCCCCCGGCAGGACCTCGCGCTCGTCCAGCGTAACCTCAACCTCGGCTTGCAGACCTAGCCCGCGCGTCACAAGGTGGCGGTTGTGCGAAGTGGCCGCAGCGTCGGTGCTGAGTATTCCCTGGTCGATCTGTTCCTGCAATAAGGAATGGTCATGCGTCATCAATTCCAGACGGTTCGCACGCAGGCGATAGATGCGGGAATCGCCGACATGCGCCATCGTAACCCGATTATTCCGGAACAGCAGAAGCGCCAAGGTTGAACCCATGGCCTGGGTCTGGATGTTGTGATCACGCTGCGCGCGTTGCTGGCCTTCCAGGTAAATCGCCTTGTTGGCCCTTTTGATGACATTTTCAACAACGCTTGCAACGTCTGCGCTGTTGTCAAGTTTGCCCCGCAATTCCTGGGTCAATCCTTCCACGATGACTTGAGTGGTAATGCGGCTGGCCACATCGCCTGCCTGGTACCCCCCCATGCCATCAGACAGTACCAACAGGCCCAGATCGTCGACAGTGGCAACACTGTCCTCGTTCATACTTCGCAGTACACCCGGGTCGGTCTTGGCGGCGATTTCAAGCGAAAGACTTCTGCTGGATGCGGTGTTTGTCAAAAGCGATAGCCTCTGGGTGTTTGTTATACTTTCCCTTAGACGATTCTCGCACCACAAATTGCTCCAAAGCAAGACATCCGGCCAACCCTCAACATGCCCAATCCAACTAGAATCGGTCGTTATGAAGTGGTCTCCGCGCTTGGGCAGGGTGCGATGGGTACAGTATATAAGGCGGTTGATCCGCGGATTGAGCGTACCGTTGCCATCAAGACGATCAATCTCGACCTCTCAAAGGAAGAGCGCGCCGAATTCGAGGAGCGCTTTTACCGCGAGGCCAAATCTGCTGGTCGTCTGAACCACGCCAATATTGTCACCATTTATGATGTGGGTGAGTCCGATGATATCGCCTATATCGCGATGGAATACCTGGAGGGAGAGTCGCTGCGCGATATGCTCGATTCCGGAGTGGTGCTGCCAATAGAGATGATCGGCAAAATCGCGGCGCGCGTTGCCATTGCACTGAACTACGCACACGAAAATCAAGTGGTGCACCGCGATATCAAGCCTGCGAACATCATGATCACGCCCAACCGTGACGTCAAAATCATGGATTTTGGCATTGCCCAGATTCCTACGGGTTCGCGCACGCAGCTTGGCACTGTTCTGGGCTCGCCCAAGTACATGGCACCTGAGCAGTTGGCGGGCCAATCCACGGATGGCAAGACAGATATTTTTGCGCTGGGGGTGGTTTTATACGAAATGCTGACCGGGGTGACGCCTTTCAAGGGCGACAACCTTAGCGCCATCATGTACAAGGTATTGAATGGAGAGCCTGCGCCGCCGAGCACGATCAACCCCCGTGTCCCGCCGGTGTTCGACCGGATCGTCAGCAGGGCCTTGTCAAAACGACCTGAGGATCGTTACCAGACCGCTTTAGAGTTCGCCCGGGATTTAGGAAACCATGACGCCGTCTTCCCCATGGAAGCGCGCAGGCCCGCTGCAAGCAATGAATCGGCAAAAGCCGTACAGACAAGCAGGACGCCTGCGGAGCAGCAGGACGCGACCTTGGTCCTGCAACCGCACAAAGCACAGGGAGGCATTCCGATTCCGTCCTCTGCCAATGGGGTGAGGATCAAGGAAAAAATTGCAACCCTTCTGGGGAAGACACAGCAGGTCCGTAAGCCACTATGGCTTTTAATCCCGATATCAATCATCGCTGCGTTTGTGATCTATTCGCAGGGCCATCATCCAAGTAGTGATAATTTGGCAGACTCCTTGGCAACGCCAAGAGTTTCGTCAGCGCCTAACGTGCTTCCGTCGAATGCTCCTGTTGTGCGTGCATCAGAAAGCGCGCCTCTGCCGACTTCCGCGACGCATGCGAAAGCGACCATAAGGTTCGCAATTTCTCCTTGGGGTGAGGTGTATGTCGACGGTAAAAGTGTCGGCGTTTCTCCCCCGCTTTCCACGCTTCAACTGGAGTCCGGGAAGCACAAAGTGGAAATACGCAATCAGGCATTTGCGCCCTACCGTGATACCGTGGACCTGGAACCTGGCAAGTCGCTCAAGATCAGGCACCAATTCAAATGAGGATATGGCTATGAAGCAGATAGGTGTGCTGCTTTGCGCGGCACTGCTGATGACTTCCTGTGCCGCGCCCATCGTGCGGGATGCAGGTTTGGACAAACTCGCACCCCGCAAGGCGGAACAGTACTTGTCGTCAGGGATTCGGGCTTACGAAGATGGGGATTACAGAAACTCCGCTCGGTTTTTGCAGAACGCGCTTTCAGCAGGGCTATTCCTGAATTCCGATAAAGTGGCGGCGCACAAGTATCTGGCTTTCATCCATTGCGCCCAGTCGCGGGAGAAATCATGCCGAAGTGAATTTCGCAAGGCGCTGGAACTCGATCCAGAACTTGAATTAACCCCAGCAGAATCGGGCCATCCGTCGTGGGGGCCAGTCTTTAAATCGCTCAAGCAGTCAATGACGAAAAACCCTGTCTAACGTTAGTGTGGGTTCAATTCACGGGTGAGGACCATACAAGCACAGGGAAGGATACGAGATCTTGCCTTTTCTTCCTTGCCATTCCACCTGACGAATCCACTTCGATGGACGCTTTGACCGAAACCGGCCGGCCACGCCTTCGTCAGCCCAATGGCCGGGAGCACCTGTCAGCCTCGCGCTCCAAAAGCGGCCGTTGCCAAGAACGTTGTTGCGGTGAACGGCTGCTTACTGGACTTCCTGCGAACTTACCCTCCCGGCCAATTGCGGAAGTTCAGAGTGATGTACCCGACGGTCTCTTGTTCTGTCCAAAGCGGAAGCACAAGCACGAGGTTCAATAGTTTCTAGTAAACCCCGGGGGACTCAGTCCAGCCATTTCCAGTGCCGTACGTCGGCGCAATGACTGATGCTCCAGAACAGTGCGGAGCCACAAGTAAAGAAAGTCCTAATTCAACCTCTGTTCATGTGTCCTATCGTTGTGTTCAACGGTACCGCCGTAAGGCGCTCGACGTCACTGGGATGCCTGAGCGAAAATCACTTCGCCTTTGCCATCAACGCAGTGTGACCTATTTTGCAACTTCCCGGTGAAGGCCAACAAATGAAGAAACTCATCGCAATTGCAGCGGTAAGCCTGTTGTCCTTTGCCAATCTTAGCAACGGAATGGAACTGGGCCCGGACAAGGCTCTGCACGACTGGCAGGTGCGGAGACTGATGGATCCCTCACCGCAGGAACTTGAGAAGGAACGCATGGGCAACGTCTATATCTACGACGGTCTGACCGAACGGGAAGTCGATACCGCGCTGAATACTCGTTTCGGTCATATCCAGAACATGATGTTCGTGGGGACGGTAAAAATTGATACGAGTGGCGAAGCGTTGCAAGATCCCGTTTCCGGCCAGCCCATCCAGGAATCGGGGGGTTGCGACGACGAATAATGCTGAACCGACCATTAGTGAACGAACCGTGAATGGCTGAATTGGGTCGGGCTTTGCCATCCGATCTGAGGAAAGCGGTCGTTCAGAAGCGAGTGGCGAGCCAACGACCGGTCTTGCGACTACAGCGGACGCGGCCAATCGAAAGTCAGGTGTCGCCTTCGGCCCAAGGACGGCCATTGGCCCCTCCAACTTCGACAGACCGATCCTGGCCGGCGGGAGTCAAGCGACGGAGTCTGGCCACAAGCATTCCTCCAAAGTTAAATCGAGGCGGCAAAGATCTCACAGTTTCGGGATGTGCAGTGTCCTGCTGATCATTAACGAGCCGGAAACCGCGAACATCAACACGAGCGGGTGTAGCTGCCAAGGACCGATGTGGGTCATCCCAAACCAGAGATGGTTGCCGATCGCACCGTTCACGGCGGCGATGGCGATGACGATGACGAGCAACAGTGAGCTGGGGATCGGCGTACCCTCGAAATACTTCACCTTGTCGCTGCCTTGCGCCAGGGCCTCGGCGGTGATGTTGTAGCGGGCAAGTCGGCTCACACCACACGCAACGAAGTAGATCAGAATCGCGCGATCCCAGAGACCATCCATGCCGGCTCCATAGGCGATGATTGCCGGCGCAACGCCAAAGGAGATCACATCGGCCAGGGAATCCAGCTCTCGCCCCAGCGACGAGGTTTTCTGACGCCAACGCGCGACGCGGCCATCGAATACGTCAAATACAAACGCCAGCAGAATCAGGGCACAGGCAAACAACAGGTGCTGCACGTCCTGGCTCTGCAAATAACTCATCACGGCGAACAGCGCACCGACACCGCAGGCTGCATTCCCCAACGTAAACCAGTCCGCTAGATGGAAGCTGCGGATCATCGAGAGATGCTTGGCTTGTTTCATGGCGCGGGACCCTCAAGCAGACCTATTGGCCCAGGTAATATACGCGAGGTCTGCGGCGCGGATTTATCTTTGACCCCCGTCTACAGCCGAGGCAGACGTTGAGATGCCAAACTGTAAGGGGCTGCTCAGGGGCAGGGCCGGCCCCTTGCCGTTACAGAAAGCGGTCATCGGTATGAATGGCGGCTAATAGCAAAGCCGAAAAAGACAGCTCCCGGCCACGAGCCGTCGTTTGCAGTGCTTAATGCGGAAGTCCGGTAGTGATCCTACCCACAGAGAGTGGACAGTCAGATCAGGCGATTGTTGATTCCTCGAAGGCCAGCGGAGCCACGTTGTTGAGGGTGGAGTGGCGTCGCTGACGGTTGTAAAACACTTCCATGTACTCAAACAGACTGGCACGCGCTTCATCCCGGGTTTGGTAGTCGCAGTGCATGACCAGGT
>JBGSTQ010000306.1:0-13982 GCA_041736375.1 Thiobacillaceae bacterium | reverse complement strand
TGCTGCGCGAGCTCATCGACGCGCGGTTTCTCGTCAAGGCGGTATGGTGGCACGCGCAGCCCGAGCGCGTCATGCTTGACTACCTCGGCGCGGCGGACGTCGTTCTGGTCACCCAGGACAGCCTGAGCATGCTCAGCGAAGCGATGGCGGCCGGCAGGCCGGTAGTGTCGCTGGTGCCGGCCGAGGTGCGGCCATCAAAATTCATCGAGTCGGTGCTGTCCGTGCAGGAGGGGCGGGGGCGCCTGGTGCGGGTGCCGATCGATGCCCTGGGCGACTGGGACATTCGCGCCGCACAGTTCACGGTGGTCGATATCGACCTGGTGGCGGACTATGCAAGCCAGGTCGCTTCCTTTCTCACGCCCGTTCGCGGTTCTCGCCATGCTCGTTAATCACAAGTACAAGTTCCTGTTCGTCCACATTCCCAAGACGAGCGGTGCGGCGTTCCGTACCTATAATCGCCTGCATCTTTCGCCCCGCTGGTGGAAGCGCTACGAGGAAGTCGGCAAGGCGCATGATCCATTGACGAGCGGGGTTGCCGACCGTTACCGGGATTATTACAAGTTCGCCATCGTTCGCAATTCATGGACGCTGATCGCCTCCTTGTATCGCTTCGAGACCCAGGGGGTCAGCCGTGACAAGCAAGGTCGCTTGCGAAAACGGGATATCACGCTTCACGACTGGCTGGTCGAAAAGGCCGAGCGTCAGGAATACAGTCCGTTCCCCCACCAGTTGCAGTATGTCTCCAGTGGGGGCAGGCTGCTGGTCGATTACCTGTGTCGTCAGGACGACCTGGCGGAGGGGATGCGCCAGGTCCTGACGGCGATCGGGGCAGAATTCGATCCCGCCGACTGGCAGAAGCCCGAGCGACACTATTACGGTGACTACGACTGGAAATGCTATTTCACGGATCCCAGGACGCGTGGCTTGGTCGAGTCCCTGTGCCGGGAGGATATCGAGCACTTTGGCTGGGAATTCCCGCGGTAAAAGTCTTATGAGCAATACGAAGATTTTCTGTATCGGCTTTCAGAAGACTGGCACCTCATCAATGGGCAAGGCGCTGAAGATACTTGGCTGCAAGGTGACTGGCCCGAACGGGATCAATGACCCGGCAATCGCCACAAAGGTTTATCAGGAAGCCAAGAAGCTGACAAAAAAATTCGATGCGTTCCAGGACAACCCCTGGCCGGTCATCTACAGGTGGTGTTACGAGAATTATCCGGATGCAAAGTTCATCCTGAAGGTGCGCGATCCGGACAAGTGGTACACGAGCTCCTTGCGCCATTTCGGCACGAGATCGACCTGCATGAAAGAATGGATTTATGGTGTCACGGGCGGCTCGCCGTCCAATAGCCGCGATTGCTGGGTCCAGCGCTACACCTCGCACAACGTCAAAGTCATGGAGCTCTTCAAGGACAAGCCAAACTTTCTGATGCTCGACGTGACGCAGGGCGACGGCTGGGACAAAATATGCCCTTTTCTCGGGAAGCCGATTCCCAACGTTCCGTTTCCCCATGCCAACCCGGCGCGTGTTCGGGGACCGAAGAAGAGCCCCTCTTTTCTGAAAAGCTGGAAGCGGGCGTTTTTTGGCAGGACTCGGGTGTGGTGATGGGATGCTTGGAGTGGCCCTCGATGTCACGGTTGGGGGGGTAAACGTGGCAGAAACGAATGTGGCGGACGTCAAGCAGATCCTTTGCATCAAGTGGGGCACCCTCTACGGGCCAAAGTACGTCAACCATATCTACGGCATGGTGTCGCGCAACATCACGCCGCCATTCAAGGTGGTCTGCTTTACCGATGACCGTGACGGCATACGGCCGGAGGTCGAGTGCCACGACTTGCCCGAACTCGGATGCCCCGTGCCGACTAACGTACCGGGCAAGTTCCGCAAAGTGGCGCTGTGGAATAAGGATTTGTTCGGGCTTACGGGTGTGGGCTTGTATGTCGATCTCGATGTCGTGATCACCGGAAGTCTGGATGATCTATTCGAGTTCGCCGATCCCGGGGATGTGGTCATGGCGCGCGATACCACCCGCCCCGCTGAGCTTTCCGGACAATCCTCGGTGGTCCGCTTTCCCATCGGCGGGCATGGCTACCTGCTGGACAGGTTCCGCGCCGATCCGGAGGCATTGGCCGCCGAGTTTCGGTATGAACAACGCTTCATCAGCTACAACGTGGAGGGCGGGGTCAAGTTCTTTCCACCCTCATGGGTCAGGCACTTTCGTCATGACTGTCTCGGACCGTGGCCCTTGCGCTATATTCGGCCGGCAGAATTGCCAGAGGATGCTCGCGTCATCCTGTTCCCGCAGAAACCCGATCCCGAGGATGCCATGCTGGGCCGCTGGAGCGAACAGTCGAAGCCCAGCCATCCGGCCCTTCATCTGCTGCGTGCGCTGATGCCCTGGGCTCGGCGGGACAGTTTCGGCAGGCATCTCAAGCGCTATCTGAAACCGGTCAAATGGATAGAGAAACATTGGCGTGAATAGCGCTTCCTGCGGGATGAAATGAAATGATGAAACAGATCTTTTGCATCAAGTGGGGCGACCGCTACGGTCCGGAGTATGTCAACCGCATCTACGCCATGGTGGCGCGCAACACCACGCCGCCATTCAAGGTGGTCTGCTTTACCGACAACCGTACCGGCATCCGCCCGGAGGTCGAGTGCCATGATCTGCCCGAGCTCGGCTGTCCCGTGCCGACCAACGCACCGGGCAAATTCCGCAAGGTGGCGCTGTGGAACGAGAACCTGTTCGGCTTGTCAGGAACCGCGCTTTTCCTCGACCTCGACATCGTCATCACCGGCAACCTGGATGAGTTGTTCTCCTTCGGCGATCCGGACGATGTCGTGCTGGCGCGCAACTGGATCAAGCCCTTCGAGCGACTGGGCCAAACTTCCGTGTTCCGCTTTCCGGTCGGCCGGCATGGCTACATGCTGGAAAATTTCCGCCAGGATTCGGCGGGAATCGCCGGGAAGTACCAGTTCGAACAGCGCTACGTCACCAACTGCATTCGGGGCGGGGTGAAGTTTTTCCCGTCGCGCTGGATCAGGCATTTTCGACTGAACTGCCTGGGGCCGTGGCCGTTGCGTTATCTGCGGCCTGCCGTGCTGCCGAAGGGCGCGCGCATCGTGATGTTTCCCGGCAAGCCGGACCCCGCGGACGCAATTGCCGGACGCTGGTCCGGGAGTGTCGAGCATCTCCCTCCGCTCGGACACCTGAAGCAGCTATTCACGAAGCAACGCAAGGGTTCGTTCTGGCGTCACCTGAAGCGTTACCTGCTGCCGGTACCCTGGGTGGCGGAACACTGGCGGGAATGAGTATCCCGAGCAACGGACAGTCGCAATGAACAGGCGAATACATATTGTCGGCGCCCCACGCTCGGGTACCACGCTGATGGCCGAGCTGATGGTCGGGTCGTTTCAGCTTGATGGTTATGCACCCCATGAAATGAGCATTTTCCATAAGCCGGACCGGCCCCTGGAATTGTTTTGTTCGAAGCAGCCCCGCGATGTCCTCAACGTCAGGCCGCTGCTGGCCATCGACCGGAATCTCTGGGTCATCTACGTGCTGCGGGATCCGCGCGATGTCATCGTCAGCCGGCACGGCAGAGCCCCTGACCGCTACTGGACGAACCTGCGCGTATGGAAGCTCTATCACCAGTCGGCCCGTGCGCTGATGCAACATCCGCGCGTCCTGGTGGTGCGCTATGAGGACCTGGTCGCCGATCCCGACTCGGTGCAGCAGAGCCTGACGGCGAAAATGCCCTTCCTCAAGCGCTTGCACGCTTTTTCCAGCTTCCACGCTATCGCACGACCTTCCGATGAATCGCTCAAGGCCCTGCGCGGGGTGCGGCCAATCAGCCGGGACAATGTCGGCGCCTGGCGCCGCCATCTGCCGCGGGTCGCCGCGCAGTTGCAACTGCATGGACCGATCACGCAAGACCTGATCGAACTGGGCTATGAACCGGACGACCGGTGGCTGCAGGAACTGGCGGGAGTGGAAGCCGATAATCAGCGCAGTGAACATTCCGAGGAAATGACTGACGAGGCGCGTCGCAAGATGGTCTCCCGCCGCCGGCGCGGACTCGTTCGTTACGTTCTCGGATTGCGTCGGGGCGTACCCGTTTGTACGCCGCAGCGATGACGAAGGTACGCCACCTCCCGACTGAGCTTATGACCGACGTCGCGCCACGTCATGCTCCACCGCCGTCGTGCGGCGGCACCGGGCCGGCACGCGCTCCAGCGCAAGCCGGGTGCGCCAATTTTTCCGGCGGTATCGGGCCATGCGCCCTGTTGCCAGGGCACGCATTTCCCCAGGAGGCAGCTTGACCCGCATTGCCGTTGTGACTGACGACCTGGCGCGTTTCAGACGCACCCCCTATTTCCTGCACCCGCTGATCGAAGCTTGGCAGCGGATCGGCTGGGAGGTTCTGCCCTGCACCGGCCTACGCCAGCTTCCCGAGGCGGACGTCGCCATCCTGCACGTCGATCTGACCCGCCTGCCCGAGTCCTTTCAGGAACTGTCGCGGCGCTATCAGGCGGTGGTGAACCTGCGGGCCGTGGACATTTCAAAACGCCACATCAGTCATCAGTTGGTGGCGCCGGACGACGACTACCCCGGACCGGTGATCGTCAAGACCGACCATAATTCCGGCGGGGTTGGCGAGCGCGCCGTCCGCTATCGCACCCCGCTGCTCGGTCGCCTGCGACGCATGCTCGACCAGCGGCGCCACTGGACTCGGACCGGCATCATGAAGTCCAGCCATTATCCGGTCTATCCGTCCATGCGCGACGTCCCGCCCGAGGTCTGGGGGAATCCGCTCCTGGTGGTGGAACGCTTCATCGGCGAGCGTCATGGGGAGAACTATGCCCTGCGGCAATGGGTGTTTCTGGGGGATCGGGAGATCAGCCGGATTTCCTTCAGTGCCAACCCCGTCGTCAAGGCCAAGAACATCCTCTCTTCGGAAGCGCTCGACAGCGTGCCCGATTCATTGCGTGCCCAGCGCGAGGAACTGGGCTTCGATTACGGCAAGTTCGATTACGTCCTGCACGACGGCAGGGCCGTGCTCCTGGATGCCAACCGGACACCGACCGGGCATTCGCGGAAGGAGGGCGGCAACGTTCCGAAATATGCCGCGCAACTCGCGGACGGGATATGGCGTTATCTGCGATGAGGCTGGAGCGACTGTTTCACGATATATACGGGCCGGGCCTGGCGTATTCCGGCTTCGCCCCGCCCGGAGCGAGCCGCTGGTTGCCCAACGACAAGCTGATGATGCTGGGCATCAGCGGAAACCAGATCGCGGTGGCGGGGGACATGCCGATGCTCTGCGCAGCCGGTACGGCCAGCGAGTCGGGCCTCGACCTGTTGCGCGAAGCGGGATTCGACCTGCCCGTTCATCTGCTGACTTTCCGCCATGCCGAGGACTACCAGGCGCAGCTCGATGTCCTGATCGAGTCCGGGCGGCGCATTGTGGTCCAGCATGTGCATCCGTCTGAAATGCTCCCTGCCGAGGCCTGCTGGATCGCCCCGTCGCTGCTGTCGTGGCTGAACGACAAGGGAAATCTGGCGGACCTGGTCGCGCCGGCCCATGTGCCGAAGCGCATCGTGCTTGATCCGGCGACGCCGGACTGGCGCCTGTCCGATCTTGCCTTTCCCTTTTTGCTGAAGGCGGCCACGCTCGAGAGCACCGGTGGCGGTGCGCTGGATATCTGCATCTGCCGGGACCGGCAGGACCTGGAGCAGGCAGCCGAGGCTTTTCATGACAGCGAACGGGTGGTCGCGGAAGAGTGGCTGCAGGCTAGGCGCTTTCTCTGCCTCAACTATGCGGTGGGAGTCGATGCCGGGACAAGCTATCTGGGAGGCGCCGAGATCGTCAACGATCCCTCAGGCCGCTATCTCGGCAACTGGCTGGGAGAGGATCTGGCCATTTCGACCGAGAGCGAAATGCTGGGGCGACAGATTGCCGAACAGGGGGCGGGCCTTGGGTTTCGCGGCTGCCTCTGCGTGGACATCGCCGAACTGCCGGATGGCAGCTTGCGGGCGTTCGACCTGAACTTTCGAGTCTGCGGCTCCACGGTTTCGCTGCTGGCTTCCAAGGCGGTCAGGCAAGCCACCGGAGCCCGGGTGGCACGATTCCGCACCTGGTCCCGCGCGGGGGGCTTCAGCGATTTGATGGCGTCCGCCCGGCAGGCGATGCGGTCGGGGTTCTTCATGCCGCTCGGCAGTTTCGATCCAAAGCCGCATGGTTCTAGCGGGACCCCGAGGATCTCTGGCCTGATCCTCGGCGATGACCGCGCCGAGGTGGCGCGTCGCGCGGCTGAACTGGAAAGCCTGGGCTGGTGTTGAGTTGAGGACATGACATGACCCAAAGAGGCGACAGGGCCAGACCTGTGAGTCAGTTAATTCGAGAATGGCACACCTGACATGATTCATTTCCTCGTCACGGCCGACCACCATTACACCCTGAGCAAATTTTTCGAGCACTGGGGGGCGAGGCTGCGTCCGCAGGTCCGTGTCGTGCACTACGAGGCGCGGCCCTGGCGTCGGATTGCTCCGGCCGGGACCTGGGTCTTCACCGACCTGGAGCGGCTCGCCCCGGATGAACTGGCCGAAGCGCGGGATTTTTTTCAGCGGCTTTTGGCCGACCGTTCGCGCTGGCGGCTGCTCAACAATCCCGCTGCGGTGTTGCGTCGCCATGACTTGCTGAACCGTCTTGCCGAGCGGGGAATCAATGGCTTTCGTGCCTACCGGTTGAACGCGCTGCCGGATTCCCTGCGTTTCCCGGTTTTTTTGCGCGGCGAGAACGACCACCGCGGCAGCCTGTCCCCCCTGCTGCAGGACCGCGCGGCCCTTGAGCACAGCCTCGGCCAGTTGCGTGGCGGCAGGGACAACAAGCATCTGGTGGTGGTGGAGTACTGTTCCTATGCACGGGAGGACGGCCTGTTCGTGAAGTATTCGGCGATGCGGATCGGACCGGCGCTGATACCCCGCCACATGCTTTTCAGTCGCAGCTGGGAAGTCAAATATCCGGATCTCGTCGGCCCGGCCTGCCTCGCCGAGGAGGAGGACTACCTGGCCCGCATGCCCCATGGCAGGGAACTGCTCGAACTCTTCGATCTGGCCGGCATCGACTATGGCCGCATCGACTACACCCTGGTTCAGGATCGCATCCAGGTCTTCGAGATCAACACCAATCCCAACCTGGTGCCACCGGTGTCCAAGCTCGATCCGTGTCGCTGGCCAGGACAGGCCCGCTCGGCCGGCCTGGTGCTGCAGGCCATCGAGTCGCTGAACGCGGGCCTGCCCGAACCGGATGCGCAGGAAGCCCGCGTGATGCAGCGAGCCGACCGCCTGCAGGCCTTTTTCTACCCCCTGCGTCGCCGTTTCTGCCAGCGGCGTCCCTGATGAAGGAGAAGCGAGCCGTGACCAGCAGCTATTCAGACATCTTCACGCAGCGCGGTGAAACACACGCAGAGGCTTTTCGTCTTTATCCCGAGGCGTGCCGGGAAGAGGCGGCCACCGTCCTGCGACTCGCCACGCCCCGGCCGGGCGAGACGCTGCTGGATCTGCCGGCGGCGAGCGGCTTTCTCAGCACTTACCTGAATGAGCCCGGCGTGCGGGTGGTCGCTGTCGACCCCAACCCGCTATTCCATGGTGAGTGTCAGCGCCGCGGTCTGGAAAGCTATCTGGCCGCGCTGGACGACTTGCCGCTGGCCGATGGCAGCGTCGACGTGGCGGTTTGCCTCGCCGGACTGCACCATGAACCCAGCTGCCCGCCGGTCTTTCAGGAGATCCGCCGGGTGTTGCGCCCGCAAGGACGTCTGGCGATCGCCGAGGTGGCCGAGGGCTCGGCGGTGGCCGAATTCCTCAACGGTTTCGTCCATAACCACAGTTCGCTGGGTCACGAGGGCGAGTTCGTCGACGATGGCTTCATCGACAATCTGACCGGGGCGGGCTTTCGTCTCGTCCGTGACGAAACTCCCGCCTACCACTGGAATTTTGCTTCACATGAAGAACTTGCGGATTGCCTGCGGCTGATGTTCGGTATCGACCAGGCCAGCCCGGCGGAAATCGTTGCTGCGGTGGAGCGGGGTCTGGGGATCGACTCCCGGGCAGGCGGCGGGGTCGCGATGCGCTGGTCCTTGCGAACGCTGCTCGCCCGGCGGGATTGAAGCGGCCTCCTTGCGCGGCAACCGACATCGGCGGCAGCTGATCGCGATCGCTCCTCGATGCGCTGTCCAAACGACTACCCGAGAAGCAAGTCCATGACATCTGCATAGAAATCGACATTCGCCTTGCGTGATTCTGCGAGTGCTGATTCGTACACCCTCGCCTTATCGACGCCTTGTCGCCATTCATCGTGGGGGCAGAGGTGCGGCGGATGCTTCATCCGGTAAAACTTTGAAGAAAACGGGATCGTGACACACGGGCGCCCAAGCAAGATCGCCCAGTAAGCGCCGTGATAGCTATTGGTCACGACGGTTTTGCCGGATGCGATGAAACGGACGATAGCATCGATGTCGTTGCCTTGATTCGTCATGCGCGGTAGGCCATCGATGCCAAGTGGTAGTCGTTTGTGTTCGAAGACAACGATTTCGTGCTTGATTTCGTGGTGCCCGCTGAAAACGGGGTGCATGCAGCTTGCACAGGGAACCCAGCGAAAACCGTCAATCACATCCCGTATCCCGAGTAGGCGGAAGCGGCTCACATAATCGGGAAGAGCGGCCGCGCCGGACACATAGCCTGAGCGCTTGTCGTCGAGCATGTTCTCACCGAGCCCCCAGCCGACACAGATTATTTCCGGCCTGTCGAGCATGGACTCGAGATGCGAGAATGCGGGTCCTATCAGGCCCCCGCCTCCCAGGATTGCTGTCCCTGCAAAATGTGTATCCGGTCCCCAATCGTTGATGTCGACCACATTGTCATGGCTGGGGAAGGTGAAGTACCTCGCCGGCAATGACCACCAGTCGCCACAATTGGTGGGGTCGGCCCGAAAGACGTGCACGGTCGTTGCGGGGCCATGATCGTGTTCGATAACCGCTTTATTCTGATCCCCGCTCAACATTCCCTTGACCCGGCGTCGCCAAAGCGAGTTGACCTTGAGTTTGGCATGGTCCTGCCAGCCCTGAGACTCAATGCGCCGGTAATATCTGAAGGTCATGTCTGTGCCTCACCCTCAAACGAAGCAGAAACTGAATGCCATTTTTCCTGCAGGATTCAAGCGAGTCAGCGGAGAAAAAATTAAGGAATGAAACGATCCCGACACGTGCCGCAGAAAAAGTTCGGCGCTTCGAATGGGGAGAATCGGCGACGGCTTGAGCGGTCTTTCCGCGCTGTCCTGAGCATATAACGATACCAACGCACAGAATTAGTTCCGCCGTCCGGTGAGTCGTCGCAATATTTTTGCGCTTTCATGATATCCCCAGCGACGCATGTGGGATGACATCGGGAAGGCGAACTTTCTCGTCTTGGCAAATGCAATGATTTGGCGTTCCAGCGGGCCATTGCTCGCCAATGTCGCGGCGATATATCGGTCGCGGTGTTTACGGTATACATTGAGGTCGAACACCTCGGAGAATTCTTCCAGCGAACCCGCAATCTCCAGAGTCAGCTGGGTGCGCATGCACTTCCAGCAGCGTGAGCAGTTCGTCCCATCCTTGCTCTTGACGCAGACATCTAGGCTTTCTTGGGCATCCTTGATGTCCGCGACACGCAGGGTTTTTTCGACCCGCGTGTACTGTCCGCCGACCGAAAGTACCTCGAAGCTATCGCTGCTGATCATTGGCAGGAGAATCGGGTCCGAGTAGGCAATGTCGTAAGACTTGCCTATAAAAACGTCCCTGTAATGGCAGCCGGACGAATAAAGGTAACGTCCGATGCCCTTTTGCAGAAGCATTGCCACCGCGGAGTTACGCAGCGTATGGGTCTTCGGGAAATTGGTGGAACGGTCATAATAATCCTGGAGATTTGAGTTCACCTGAATCATCGGCAAGCCGATTTTTTCGACCGTTGGCTGCAGCAGCGCATAGCGCTCACGGAATAGTGTTTCTCCCCCCTTGCTGTGCGATCCCACATTGTTGAAGAGAAGGTGGGTCAGTCGCAGTGACTGGATGATATGTTGCGAATAATGGTGATCCGCCAGCGTGCAATACGAGTCGATGCCGGCGGAAAACCCTGTGATGACCCCGGCTGCCCGCTCGGTGAGATATCGTGTTTCTTCGGGCATGATCCGTATCTGACGCAGTTGCGGGTACATGCACTGCAGCAGGCGCTGAACCGGCTCGGACAATGAATGATGCAGCCGTTCGCTGATCGGACCCTCGATGATGATGTCCTCGCCCCGAGCCATGGCTGGAACAAGCATTCCCACCAGAGGACCATCCATGAGGTCGGACAGAAAGTCGCCCGATATCCCGTCTATCGTGAACCAGAGGTCTGTGTCGCGGTCGGCAAACCGGACCGGCACCCGGTAGGACCAGATCTCTTCGCCTTCCTGTCGGACGAATGGCCTGCCTAATTTCATCTGTTTATCCCCGAACGCTTTGTTGTCTTACGCTCAAGCATCTGTGAGCAAGTGACATGTCCTGAAGCCAAGTAGGGCTCTGCCGAGACTATCGCTGGCGGTGGTCCTGGTCGGTCCTTCGGTAAATCCGATCATGCTGGTCAGAATACACCTCGACTAGATCAGGAAGATTGATGAAGGTTCTATTCTGAACCACAAGGTGGGTGATCCCGTACCGATCGACCAGCTGTCGGGCCGCCTGGTTGCGCGAGGCCTCATCCTTCGCCTTGTGCAACCGGTCGGCGGCCAGGATGCGCGCATACCACTGGATCACCTCGACATCGAGGTAGGGGTGTGATTTCCAGTTCGCCAGTATCGGCACGCCGGATTCCATACGAAAGTGATCGAAGTCGGGTTTGCACGGCGGGACCGGATAGAGTTGTCCTTCGCCGGCTGTGTCGCGCGCATGCTTGATGACTCCTGAACTGTTCTACGTGTCATATTCTTTCTGCCAGTTCAGGGTTTGAAACACGGCGAATGCCGAGAGGGCGACGATCACCGCCAGGGCCACGCCCCGGTTCGCGCATAAGACAGGTCCCGGCGCTCGCACCAGGCGGCCAGGGCGAGGCTCAGTCGGTGGATCAGGATGACCATGGCGATCGGCATCAGCACCGCGGTAACGCGCCAGGGTGTCGAGAAGGTCGCCGCGGCATCGGGAACGATGAGCAGGACGACAGTCGATACCAGCACGAAGCCGGTCAGGGTGGCCATGACGGCAAACAGCGGACGGCTGCCGCGCAGCATCCAGCAAACCCCGACCAGCACGGCAAGACGCGCGACATCGCCCACGTCCAGCCAGGAGTCGACCTCGGTGTGATGGGGAATGCGCTGGTTGGAAAGAATATCGATGGCCTGCCGCCAGGTTTCCGGCGAAGTGGGCGCGAAGGCATAGGCCTGATAGATACCCGGCGGCGCCAGCAGGGCCACGAAGACGATCACGGGAACAGCTGCCTTGAAGAAAGGCGTCTTCTGTTGCAGCGCCCGCCAGAACATCACGACGAGTATCAGTCCGGCTGTCATCAGATAGGCGCCCGGATGAAACATTACCGCTACAGCCAGGCACAACGCCGCCGGCAGGTTGCGGTTGTCGAGCATCAGATGGATGGCGAGGAGTACGAATACCCCGAGCACGCAGGGCTGGATGTAATGGTCGAGGATGTACTGCTTGGCGACGCCATCGAGCAACTCGTCATTGAGTGGCGTGAAATGCGGGAAAACGAACAGTGCCGCGAAAATGCACGCCGGTCTGCCTTCGAGTGTTCCGGGATGGACGCGCCGGATGAGGCCGATGACTGCCCAGGCGTTTACCGCGACCAGGATCGCGAACAGTGCGTGGAAGGTGGCCGTCGGCAGCCAGCGATAACGGCTTCCACCAGGGCGGTGAAAACCGGCAGCGGATCCAGCGTGTTGGCCGTCCAGTAGTCTGCGAGGTGGCCCTAGCTGGCGCTGGCGGCGCCATGCGGGAACTTGGTGTTCTGGTTGTCCGTATACAGCGGCGCCTGCGGATAGAGGGCAGCGAACAACAGGACCACAAGCAGCAGCGACTGGCCGAATGGCGAAAATTTCAAGACGGCGAGCTCCTCTTGCCGGGTGTCAAACTTCGGCCATTCATCGGCCCGCTTGCGCCAGTCGGGTATAGATGGCCAGCGTGGCATCGAGCATGTTCTGCAGGGTGTAGGGGTGTGTTTTCGGAATCTCGGGCGGGGTGTCCAGCCATCTGGCGGTCAGGGCGGCCAGCGCGGCCGAGTCGCCCAATGCGACCCGGCCTTCCGGCAGCAGGGCCTTGAGCTGCTCGCCCACGCCGCCGTGATCGTAGCCGATCACTGGAACGCCCAGACTCAGCGCTTCCAGCACGGTGCGGCCGAAAGCCTCGGGTTGGGTCGACAGGGAAAAAACGATGTCGGAGCTGGCCATGATTTCGCGCAGGTCGTTGCGCTGTCCGGTAAAGGTGATCGCCTGTTCCAGCGCCAGCTTACGGGTGAGGGCGCGCAGCTCGTTCAAGTAAGCGGTTTTGCGCGGTTCGGCGCCGCCGACGATCAGGCCGTGCACCGGATGCCCTTCGGCGATCAGGGTCGCAATGAGCTGGAGGAAATCCTCGTGGCCCTTGAGCCGGGTGATGCGGCCTGGAAGAACCAGCAGCCTTTTGTTGGCCAGGTGGGGGTAGCTCGCCAGCCAGCCTGCCAGCCAGTCGCCTGGCGGACGATAGCCAAAGGGGTAGTCATGGCGGCTGACCCCGCGAGGAACGACGACGATGCGGTCGCGTGGGGTTTGCGGATAATTCTGCAGAATGTAGTCACGTATGGTTTCGGAAACGGCGATGACCGTCTCCCCCTGGGCCATGATGGCGCTATAGGCGTTGACCGAATACATGCCGTGCACGGTGGTGACGAGGTGCGGCCGGTTCCCCGGGGCCATGCCTTTCCAGGCCAGATGGCAGACCCAGGCCGGCATGCGCGAGCGCACATGCAGGATGTCCACCTTGTTGTCGATCAGAAAGCGGCGCAGACGCAGGACCAGGCGGAAGGTCGACAGGCGCTTGCGGCCAATGTCCCAGGCGACGTGCTCGCTGCCTTCGCGCAGCAGTTGCTCGACGAGGCGGCCGCCGGCGGACATGACGATGGAACGGTGACCGTGCTCCACCAGATGCTTGCCCACTTCCAGCGTCCCGCGTTCGACCCCGCCGGATTCGAGTGCCGGCAGAACCTGCAATACCGTCAGTTTTTGTTTTTCAGCCATTCGAGTATCACGCTGGCGCAGCGGTCAGCTTCTGCCAGCGGGTGGAGGTTGCAGTGGAGTTTGCCATGTGCGCACCAGTTCACGAAGCGGGTGATGCGCTGCCCGTCGGCGAGATGCGCGATCGCCCAGCCGACGCGGCTTTTTGGATTGACCGGCAGGTCCAACACGCCGACATCCGCACCCGCCGTCAGCGCCTCGTACACCATCGAGGCGCTGTCGGGGGTGACCCACACCGTGCCGCTACGCCCCAGCTGTTGCGGCAGCCAGTCGGGCGGGGTGGCGGTATGGGGCACGACTTCAAGATTGGCGGCGGGCTGCAGTTGCGCCAGAAAATCTGCCGGGGTGCGGCGCGACGTGGTGAGCGTCCAGCGCATCCCGGGCGTGCGCGCGAGGATGCTCCTGATCTGGACCTGCACCGCGTCGCTGTCCCATTCGAAATGATCCGAGATGCCGCCAATCAGAATCAAACCGTGGCGCTCGTGATCTGCATCGCGTGTGAGCGCAGGCCGAATGCGGTTCAGCGCCCCCTCGGTCAGCAGCGTATGGGCGTCCGGGGCAATGCCGTCATGCTGGGGGATCAGGCACAGATCGAACCAGCGCCGCGGCAGGCTCGGCTTCATCAGCACCACGGCGCGTGCGCCAAGCGCGCGCCGTGTGGCGAGCAGGGTCAGGTGGGTGGCATGCCC
>JBGSTQ010000303.1:0-9287 GCA_041736375.1 Thiobacillaceae bacterium | reverse complement strand
CCCCCTCCCAGCCCACCGCCTGAACCGCTGCCCAGGCCGGAGCCGCCGCCGAAGCCGGCGGTGAAAACACCGCCCCCACCCAAGGCGCCCGATATCGCGCGGGAGAAAAAGAAGGCCGAGGCGGAGCGCCTGCTGAAGCTCAAGAAGATGCAGGATGCCGAGGAAAAGGCCCTGGCCGATGCCGCGCGTGCCGAAGCCGAGCAGATGAAAAAGGCGCGCGATCAGCAACTGGCTGTACAGAAGAAGCGTGAACTGCTGCGACAGATGGAAGAAGAAGCGCTGATGCAGCGGATGATGGATGAAGATGTGGCGACCGAATCGCGCCAGATCCGGCAGGCTGAGGCACAGGCGCAAGCCGCGGCTGCCGCATCGAAGCGCCAGACCGAAGTGGCGCGCATCGTCGGGCAATACCGCGACATGATCAGCGCCAAGGTGCGCGGCAATGTCCGCTTGGCCGAGGATCTGCAGGGCAACCCGCAGGTGCGCTGTCTGGTCAGGCTGTTGCCCACGGGCGAGGTCCAGGAGGTCCGCGTGCTGCAGTCAAGCGGCAACAAGGCGTACGATGAGGCGGTTATGCGGGCGGTTGAAAAATCCTCGCCGCTGCCCCTGCCGTCCGATCGTGATGCGCGCGCCGAGTTCTTGCCGGAACTTACCCTGCTGCATCGCCCGAAAGACAATTGAACCGCGTCCGCCGCCGTCTTCACCAACCAGTTTGCGAGCCGGGCACACCCTTCCCTGTGCTAATATGGCCACGTCCCAACAACGCGTTTCTACAGCGACTCCTATCGTGATGATGCGTGCCTTTCCGTTGTTTCGCCTGCTGCTGCTCTTCCTGGCTTTCCCACATTATTCCGCGCATGCGGCGATGGAAATCCAGGTGTTCGGAGGTGCGGCCAATCGCCTTGCCATCGCTCTGGTCCCCTTTCAGGGGGCTTTGGGACAGCCACAGCCCGCCTTGACGCAGATTGTCGGCAACGATCTCAACCGCAGCGGCCAATTTCGTCTGATCGATGCCAGCGGGGTTCAGCAACCCGTCGAAACGGCCCAGATCGATTACAAGGTGTGGCGCGACAAGGGGGCTGAGGCGATGGCGATCGGCCAGGTCATCAGCCTGCCAGGCGGGCGCTTCGAGGTGCGCTTTCGCCTGATGGACGTGGTCAAGCAGGCTCAGGTCGCCGGCTTCAGCTACAACATTTCACCCGAGCAGTGGCGTGCCACCGGGCATCAGATTGCCGACATCATTCATGAAAAACTGACTGGGGTGAAGGGCGCTTTCAGCAGCCGCATCGCCTACGTCCAGAAGCAGGGAAAACGCTACGAATTGCGGGTGGCGGACGCCGACGGCGAGAATCCGCGCACCGTGGTGCGCTCCGGCGAATCGATCATTTCACCGATGTTCTCGCCCGATGGCGGACGTCTGGCCTATGTCTCCTTCGAGGACAAGAAGCCCATCGTCTACGTGCAGTCGCTGCGCGATGGCAGCCGCCAGAAGGTGGCCGCCTTCAAGGGGTCCAATTCGGCACCGGCATGGTCGCCGGACGGCAAACGCCTGGCCGTGGTGCTGACCCGCGACGAGGCCTCGCAGATCTACCTGATCAATGTCGATGGCAGCGGTCTGACCCGGTTGACCCATGGCGGCAGCATCGATACCGAGCCGGTTTTTTCGCCCGATGGCCAGACCCTCTATTTCACCTCGGACCGTGGCGGCAGTCCGCAGATTTATCGTGTCCCGACAAGTGGCGGCGACCCTCGCCGGGTGACGTTCGACGGCAGCTATAACGTTTCTCCTGCGATCAGCCCGAATGGCAGACATCTTGCTTATATCAGCCGTGATGAGGGACGTTTCAGGGTGGCATTGCTGGATCTGAACTCCGGCCAGACCCGGGTGCTGACTGACAGCGCGCGCGACGAGTCGCCCAATTTCGCCCCCAACGGGCAGACAGTTCTTTATGCGACAGTCCAGGCTGGGCGCGGCGTTCTGGGCACCGTCAGCCTCGATGGCCGTACCCGTGCCCGGCTTTCCGAGTCCGGGGTGGATGCCCGCGAGCCGACCTGGGGGCCATGAGCATGAATTTTGTTTTGCAATACGGATGGGTACGGCACAGCACATGCTTGATTCCGATCAAGGCATGTTGACCCAGGACGAGGCGTTCGGGATGTGCTGATTCGCTGAGCGGGTCTACGCAGGCACGGCGCACAACCTGGGCAAGCGTTGGCCCCCACACCAACACAATTGAGGAGGAACTCTGATGAATAAATTTTTATGGCCTGTCTTGCTTACGCTGCTCCTGTCGGCCTGCGGCTCGACGAGCAAGCAGGCGACCATCGAGGATCGCACCGGTGACAAGGCGGCCGTTTCCACCACGTCCACGACGACCGCGCCGGTTGGCGGACAGGCCGGCACGTCGGGTGCAGAAACCACCGCGCTGTCAGGTGCGGGTGTTACAGGTGCCGGTCTGGACGGCAAGCAGCTGGATGGCGGCAGCGCAAGCTTCGTGGGCGATCCGCGCAAGGATTCCGCGAGCGCGCTATCCAAGCGCAGCATCTTCTTTGATTTCGACAGCTTTGTCGTGAAAGACGAATATCGTCCCGTACTCGAAGCCCATGCCGGCTACCTGCTTTCCCGCCGCGATGCGCACGTCATCCTGCAGGGCAATACCGACGAGCGTGGCAGCCGTGAATACAACCTGGCTCTGGGGCAGAAACGCGCCGAGGCGGTGCGCCGCGCGCTGGCTGTGCTTGGGGTCGGCGAAGCGCAGATGGAAGCGGTCAGCTTCGGTGAGGAGAAGCTGCGCAATGAAAGCGACACGGATGAGGCACATGCCGAAAACCGTCGCACCGATGTGGTTTACACCGACGAATAATCGCCATCCATGCAGCGATTCTGGCTGATCGTACTTCTACTGGGTCTTGCCCAACCCACATTGGCCGATACGGCCGATCTGACACGCCAATTGCTTGAAGTGCAGCAGTCGACACGTGCGCTGGAGAGCCGTATCCAGAAGCTGGAGGCGAGCATCCAGCAGAATCAGCAACTGCTCGGGGTGCTCAAGGAGGTTGAGACCCTCAGGGCCGAGGTGGCGAAGATCCGGGGGCAGGCCGAAGTCCAGTTGCACCAGATTGATACGCTGGGCAAGCGGCAGAACGACCTCTATGTCGACCTTGATCAGCGCATCGCCGAACTCAACAAGGTGCTGACTCCTGCCGTCGCCGCGCCTGTCGCAGCGAGCAGGCCTGCCAGTCCGGCTAGCACGGCCAGTCCGGCCGAGCCCGCTGCAAAACCCGCTGCAAAACCGTCAACCACGCCATCCACTGCGGCGGAAGCACCGCAACCTGCGCCGGCAGCCGTTGCCGCTTCGCCCCAGGCCCAGACGCCCCCGCAACTCGATCCCCTGCTGGAGTCCCGGAGCTACGAAGCCGCCCTGAATCATTTCCGCTCGGGCAATTACACCGGCGCCATCGCCGGTTTCAAGGGTTTTATCAAGGCCTATCCGGATAGCGCACTGGCTCCCAATGCCCAGTACTGGGTCGGCTATTCCTACTATGTCTTGAAGGATTACAAGACGGCGCTGGCCCAGCAGCAGAAGCTCCTGCTGGCTTACCCCGACAGCCCGAAAGCGCCCGACGCCCTGTTCAATATCGCGGCCAACCAGATCAATCTGGACGATCTGGCCGCGGCCCGCAAGACGCTTACGGAACTGGTCGCCAAATACCCTGGCACCAATGCCGCCAATCTGGCCGCCCGCCGGCTGGCTGTGCTCAATTAATCCAGTCGGGCATGGGTGAACGCGTCACCCTCCGCTTGACGGAGATGTTCCTGTCGATACAGGGTGAAACCAGCCGCACCGGACTCCCTACCGTTTTCATTCGCCTCTCCGGTTGTCCCCTGCGCTGCCGCTGGTGCGATACGACCTACAGCTTCCAGGGTGGCGAGACCGTCGCTCTGGAGGACCTGCTGGAACGGGTTGCTACCTACGACGTTAATACAGTGTGCGTCACCGGCGGCGAGCCGCTGGCGCAAAAGAACTGCCTGCCCCTGCTCGCCGCTCTGTGCGGTCGCGGCTATAGCGTTTCGCTCGAAACCAGCGGTGCCTACGACATCAGCGGGGTCGACCCGCGCGTTTCGCGCATCGTCGACCTCAAGCCTCCGGGGTCAGGCGAGAGTGGACGCAATCGCTGGGACAATATCCCTCTGCTGACTTCTCATGACGAGGTGAAGTTCGTTCTTGCCAGTCGTGCCGATTACGATTGGGCTTGCGATGTCCTGCGTGAGCACGGGCTGGCCGCGCGCTGCGCGGTACTGTTTTCGCCGGTGCAGGGTGAACTGGATCCGCAGCAGCTTGCGGAATGGATCCTGGCGGACCGCCTGCCCGTGCGGATGCAGGTGCAACTGCACAAGATCCTCTGGGGGCATGCGCCGGGAAAATGAATCCACCCGCCGTCATCCTTCTGTCGGGTGGACTCGATTCGGCAACCGTGCTGGCCATTGCGCGCGAGCAGGGGTTTGCCTGTCATGCCCTCAGTCTCGATTACGGTCAGCGCCATAACGCCGAATTGAGCGCGGCGAAACGGGTCGCGCAAAGTCTCGGCGCGGTCGAGCATCGCATCATTCAACTGGGCTTGGGGCAGTTTGGCGGATCGGCGCTCACTGATGCCGCGATAGCTGTTCCCGAGTGCCCGACCGAGGGAATTCCTGTCACCTATGTGCCGGCGCGCAATACCGTCATGCTGGCGCTGGCGCTTGCCTGGGCGGAAGTGTTGCAGTCCCGCGACATTTTCATCGGGGTGAATGCGGTCGACTATTCGGGTTATCCGGACTGTCGCCCGGAGTTTATCGCGGCCTTCGAACGCATGGCCAACCTGGCTACCCGGGCGGGCGTCGAAGGTGCACGCCTGCAGGTTCATGCGCCGCTGCAATACCTGTCCAAATCCGAAATAATCCAGCGGGGCCACCGGCTCGGTGTCGACTATGCCCAGACCGTGAGCTGTTATCAGGCCGATGCGTCAGGGCGAGCCTGCGGCCGTTGTGACGCCTGCCGCCTGCGTCGCGCGGGCTTTGAACAGGCCGGCCTGAAAGACCTCACACAGTATATGTAAATCCTTATATAGAAGATCGTGCTTGCTTATATCACCGTGCTCGGGGAATAATCCACCCCGCTATATAAACTGCAACACGTAAACCAAACGGAGATGACGCGGTATGGATGGACTGGATTTGATCAGCCAGGTGTTGATGGCTCTCGGGTGGAATGCCGATGATGCGATGGTTAAAACCCAAACCGTAGCCTGGCTGGGGTTTGTTCTTGCCTTCATCTTCGGTTACGTGGGCAACAAGACCCATTTCTGCACGATGGGCGCGGTCTCCGACATCGTCAACATGAATCACTGGGATCGCATGCGCGCATGGCTGCTGGCCATCGCGGTTGCAATCATCGGCAGTAGCCTGCTTATATACAGCGGCAAGCTCGATATATCAAAAACCATCTATACCGGTTCCAATTTTTATTGGCTTGCCTCCCTGGTGGGTGGACTGACCTTCGGCGTCGGCATGACGCTGGCAGGGGGGTGTGGCCAGCGAACCCTGGTGCGCCTCGGCGGCGGCAACCTGAAGTCGATTGTGGTCTTCATCTTCATGGGTTATGCGGCCCTGGTCACGCTTTCCGGAATTTTCGGCTCGTTCCGCGTCAATGTCCTGCAGGCGCCCTCCGTCACGATCTTCCTCGAAGGCATGCAGACCCTGCCGGCCGTGCTGGGACTGCCCATGCAGTCAGGGGCGCTCATGGTCGGGCTGATCATCGGCGCGGCACTACTGCTTTTTGTTTTCATCAACAAGGAATTTCGCCAGGAGCGTGACAACATACTGGCGGGGATCGTGATCGGGTTGGTGGTCATTGCCGGCTGGTATGTCACCGGGCGGTTCGGTTTTGGTGAGGACCCGGACACGCTGGAGCTGGTCTATCTGGGCACCAATTCTCACCTGGCTGAATCGATGACCTTTGTCGCGCCATTGGGCTATACCATGAATCTCTGGGCCTACTGGACCGATTCCCAAACCATCGTCACGTTTGGCGTGGCAAGTGTCTTCGGGGTCATCATCGGGTCGCTGGTGTATGGCGTATTGCACAAGACGTTCCGCTGGGAGTCATTCAATTCCCCCCAGGACATGCTTCGCCACATCATCGGTGCCATCCTCATGGGTTTCGGCGGCGTCACGGCGCTCGGATGTACCATCGGGCAGGGTATCACCGGCGTTTCAACGCTGGCCGTGTCGTCGTTTGTGGTGCTGGCGGCCATTATCACCGGAGCGGCTATCACAATGAAAATTCAATACATTTTGATGATGCGCGAAGGCTAAAAACCACAACCGAAGTAATATTTTTAGCTTATGGCTAAAATGAACCTTGACCCGATCCAATTGGGTTGTTACGGTAGTGATAAATGGCCCAAAGGCCAAAAGGATAGACATTGAAAAAGTGGTTCAGCGTATTGTGTTTTGCCCTGGCAGCCGCCTTCGTTTCACAGGCTTACGCATCCAAGGCGGTGAACTTCAATTTCACCGACTCCAAGGGCAAGACTCACCAGCTTTCCGATTACGAAGGCAAGTGGGTTCTGGTCAACTTCTGGGCGCCTTGGTGCCCGCGATGCAAGATGGAGTTTCCCGACCTGAACGACATGGATGCTCGCAATGACTTCGTTGTCATCGGTGTTGTCATGGATTACGGGATCGACGAGAACTCGGCGCTCAACACCATGCAGCGCTACAACCTGCGCTTCCCCAACATTCTCGGTGGCAACCGTCGCGAACCGGGCAATCCCGCCATGCAGGTCGGCCCGGTTGATTATTACCCCACGTCTTATCTCTACGCGCCCAACGGCGAGATCGTCATGTTCGTGCCCGGCGTGATCAGCAAGCAGAAACTGACTAGCTTCATGAACCAGTACGAGCAGCAAAACCCCACTGTCTTTGCGAAGAAGGCACCGGCACCGTCCGCACCCGTGTTGGCAACTCCTACCGATAATGCGGTGAAAAGGGCTACGCTTTCCAAGCCCGTCAGCAACACCTCGCAGGACAAAAAAAAAGTGAGCGTGTACTGAAGTAGTAAGACTTTTGGGAGCTTCACTTCAACGGGCGGTTTCTACCGCCTTTTTTGTTGCCTGTTTTTGATGCGGAAACGCATGATTCATTTGCTAGGGCTGTCAGTTATAGGAAGACAGCCGGTTGAGTTGCATAAGCTTGACGCAAGCATGGCGTAATGACTTGAACGAGCAGGTGAAGAATCTGACGGACAAGGTTGCTGCAGGTACTTCGGGAGCGCAAGAAATATCAATCCGGACTTTGACGGTCCCCTGCCTTCGGGTATAATTTCGCGCTTCTCCGGGGGTCGGTAGCTCAGCCGGTAGAGCAGCGGACTTTTAATCCGTTGGTCGCGAGTTCGAATCTCGCCCGACCCACCATCGAACATAAACGGCTCGCATTCAGCGGGCCGTTTTGCTTTCAAGGTCACTTCCGCGACAAGGCAACGTGTCGGGTAATGTCTTCATAATCCGTCAGCGCCAGATTCTCGGCGCGTAGCCCTGGATTGATACCGAGCTGCACGAAGGCTTCCAGATCGACGAGCGCCGACAGGGTGTTGCGCAGGGTTTTGCGGCGCTGTGAAAACGCCGTCGCGACAACGCGTGCAAACAGGGGTTCGTCGAGTGGCGTTATTTCGCTGACGGTTTTCGGAATCAGTCGCACAACCGCCGAGTCCACCCTCGGTGCAGGGTTGAACGCAGTCGGGGGAACATCCAGCAGCCATTCGAGATGAAAGCGCCGCTGCAGCATGACCGAGAGCCGGCCGTAGTCCGGCGTCGACGGTGCTGCCACCATGCGGGCAACCACCTCCTTTTGCAGCATGAAGTGCATGTCGCGGATGTGCGCGGCGAATGCCATCAGATGAAACAGCAGCGGGCTGGATATGTTGTACGGTAGATTGCCGACGATGCGCAGGTCGTTTCCCAGCTTCGAGAAGTCGAATTTCAGGGCATCTCCGGCGTGAACGCTCAGACGTTCGGCCGGCCAGGCTTTTTGCAGCCGCGCAATGAGATCACGGTCGAGTTCGACTACATGCAGGTGGGGCAGCCGTTCCAAAAGGGGACGGGTCAGCGCGCCAAGGCCGGGGCCGATCTCCACGACCGTTTCGCCAGCCTGCGGATGAATGGCGTTGACGATGGCCTGGATGATGGTTTCGTCGACCAGGAAGTTCTGGCCGAAACGCTTGCGTGGTATGTGGTCACTGGTTTTGGGCATACGATCCTTGATGGGCTTTAGCCCATGTGAAAGTCGGAGTCCCCTTGTGGGGCATCACGATTGTTCTCTCACCCGGGGTGGGCAGGGGCTGACTTGGGAGGGGCACGCCGAGCCATTTCCGCCGCGGCTTCAATTGCGGCCAGTAGGCTGCCAACATCGGCCTTGCCGCTGCCGGCGAGGTCGAGTGCGGTGCCGTGGTCGACCGAGGTCCGAATAAGCGGCAGCCCCAGGGTGATGTTGATGCCCTCGCCGAAGCTCGCGTACTTGAGTACCGGCAATCCCTGATCGTGGTACATCGTCAACACGGCGTCGCACGGGTCGTGGCGGATACGCGAGAACAGTGTGTCTGCAGGCAGCGGACCGACCAGGTTCATGCCTTGCGCACGCAGCCGGGTCAGAACGGGTTCGATGATCTCGATTTCTTCGCGCCCCAGGTGGCCGGACTCACCCGCGTGAGGGTTGAGCCCGGCGACGAGGATGCGCGGCTGGGCGATGCCGAACTGGCTTTGCAGCCCGGCATGCAGGATGGCGATCACTTCCTGCAACAACTCGCAGGTGATGGCCTGCGGCACCGCACGGAGCGGCAAATGCGTGGTGGCCAGGGCGACGCGCAATCCTCCGCCGGCGAGCATCATGACGACCTTTTTCGTGGCTGTCCTTTCTGCCAGGTACTCGGTATGGCCGGTGAATGGGATGCCGGCATCGTTGATGACGCCCTTGTGGACCGGGGCCGTGACCATGGCGTCGAACTTGCCAGCCTGGCATCCGTCGATGGCGGCGTCGAGCAGCGTGAGCACATAGCGGCTGTTGGCGGGATCCAGGCGCCCGGGTTCGACGGCAGCGGCAGCGGGAAAATGTTCGACGAATAGCGTGCCGGGCGCGCTCTGCGCATCGGCAGTCGGGGGGCGAATATCCAGGGCGGCACCGAGCTGGATGGCGCGTTGCCGCAGCAGGTCGGCGTCGCCGAGGACGACGACGCGGGCCTGCAGTTCATGCT
>JBGSTQ010000132.1:0-3588 GCA_041736375.1 Thiobacillaceae bacterium | reverse complement strand
GCACGACGCTCGGCTGAAGAACGATCGGCCGAGCGCTCGGCTGGTCGCTCGGCGCGTGGCGCGCGTGACGGGTACGCCGGCACGTCTGCCGCACCGGGTTCGAAGCCGGGAACGATCGTCGGCTCGATCACGCTGCCAATCAGCCGCTCGATGTCCTTGAGATAGCGTGTTTCCGATTCGCTCACCAGCGAGATCGCCTCGCCGAAGGCCCCGGCTCGGCCGGTGCGGCCGATACGGTGCACGTAATCCTCGGCGTTGTGAGGCAGGTCGTAATTGACGACGAACGGCAAGGCCTCGATGTCGAGGCCGCGCGCCGCAACGTCGGTGGCGACTAGCACGCGGATGGTGCCGGCCTTGAAGGCATCGAGTGCCTTGATGCGTTCCTGCTGAGTCTTGTCGCCATGAATGGCGTCGGCGTGGATTCCGGCCTTGTTGAGTTCGTTGGCGAGCCGGTTGCAGCCCAGTTTTGTTCCGGTGAACACCAGCACCTGCCGCAGATCGCGGCTCTTGATCAGATGCGCGAGCAGCTGCCGCTTGCGCTCATGGTGCACCGGGTGCACCACCTGGGTGACCGTGACCGCCGTCTCGTTGCGCGCCACTTCGATGAAGGTCGGATTGTTGAGGATGCTGTCGGCCAGCTTGCGGATTTCTTCCGGGAACGTGGCCGAGAACATCATGTTCACCCGCTGCGTCGGCAGCAGCGCGACGATGCGCTTGAGATCGGGCATGAAACCCATGTCGAGCATGCGGTCGGCCTCGTCGAGCACCAGGGTATTGACCTGGGTCAGCATCAGGGTCTTGTTCTGCACGTGGTCGAGCAGGCGTCCGGGCGTGGCCACCAGGATTTCGATGCCGGTCTTCAGGATCGGAATCTGGGTGTTGATGTTGACCCCGCCGTAGACCACCAGCGAACGCAGCGGCACATGCTTGCAATAGGACTTGATGCTTTCCTCGACCTGGATCGCGAGTTCGCGCGTGGGGGTGAGGATCAGCGCGCGGATCGAATGCTTGGCCGGGGAAGTGCTGCTGTTGGCAAACGGCAGCAGGCGCTGGATCAGCGGCAGCGCAAAGGCTGCGGTCTTGCCTGTGCCGGTCTGCGCCGCGCCGAGGATGTCGCCGCCCTGCAGCGCCAGTGGAATGACCTGCTCCTGAATGGGAGTCGGTGTCGCGTAGCCCAGGTCGTCGAGGGCACGCAGGATGTCGGGCGCCAGCCCGAGTTCAGCAAAAGTCGTCAAAGTCAGTCCAGTTAGATCTCTGGTTCATGTAAATTCCTGGCCGGTCAAATCCGGATCCAGTCAAATCCCGCCGTCTGGCAGGCCACGCGCACTTCATCATCTGCGCAGTTCAGCACCCGGGCCAGCGCGCGCTGCGCCAGCGCGGCGGTATTGTTCTTGCGCGAAACGTGTGCTGCCATCACGCATTGCAGCTTGTCGTGCTTCAGCTTGTCCAGCAGGGCCGCCGCCTGGCCGTTTTCCAGGTGGCCGAAACGCCCGCCCACGCGACGCTTGAGGCTTGCCGGATATGGCCCGTATTCCAGCATCGCCGCGTCGTGGTTGCACTCCAGCACCAGCGCCTCGACCCCGGCCAGCATCGCCTCGATATGCGGCGTGCAGCAACCGGCATCGGTCAGCACACCCAGGCGCTTCGCTCCATCCGAAAAAACGTACTGCACCGGCTCGCGCGCATCGTGCGGAACCGGGTAAGGCTGGATTTCCAGCCCATCGACCGCAAACGCCGAATGGCTGTCGATCACCTGCACGTCCACCCCGTCCATGTCCTGCGCCATGCCCAGCGTGCCTGCCGTCAGCCACACCGGCAGTCCGTGCTTGCGGGCGAAACGGCCAACGCCGCCGATATGGTCGCTATGCTCGTGGGTCACCACGATGCCGGCCAGGTCGCCGGGCTGCAGCTTGAGCCGCGCCAGCCGCGCCACGGTGTCCGCCAGGCCGAATCCGCAATCCATCAGCACCCGGGTACCCGCTGCTTCGACAACCAGCCCGTTGCCTTCGCTGCCGCTTCCCAGACTGGCAAAACGCATTACTTCAGTTCTTTGTGCAGCAGATTGACGATGCGGGTCTGGGTGGCGGGGTCGGCAGGCTTGCCTTCCGTTCCGCTGATGCTCACCCGGCTCTTGTCACCCGCCTCGCTGACCTTGATCTGCAGCTGCGGTGCGGTCTGTTCCTTGTCGCTGCGCCAGAATGCGAACTTGGCGAGGAGGCCTTCGTCACGCTTGCTGGCATTGTCGATATCGGGGTCGATGTAGCGCACGAAATAGACGCCTTTTGAGCGATCGCGATCTTCCACCGCAAAGCCGATGCGATCGAGCGCCAGGCCAACGCGGCGCCAGGCGCGATCGAAACTCTCGTCCATCTCGAGGACCGAATTGCCCGCTTCGCGCACGACGCGCGCCTGCTCGGAGGGCTGCTGCTGCGTCAGCAGCGTTTCGGCGCGTCCCTTCTCGATGCCGAAGCGCACCATCAGACGGCGCAGCATCTCGGCTTCGAGCTCGGGGTCGGCCGGACGTGGCTGCCACATCGTCTTGTCCTTGCCCTCGGTGGCGAAGACCTCGATCATGCCGCGGTGGCTGATGTAGATTTCGGTGCCGTCCTTGCCCTGCTCGATGCGGGTGCGGAACTTGTCGCGCTCGGCGGTGGAATACACGCCCTCGATCAGCTTGCCAATGGTGCGGCGAACGACGTCCTGCGGGATCTTGGCGCGGTTTTCCGCCCAGTCGGTCTCAAGCACGCCGGTTTCGGGCGATTCGAGGTTGATAATGAATCCGGTCTCCTGCCAGAAATCCTTGATCACCGGCCAGATCTCCTGCGGGGTGGCCTGCACCACCAGCCAGCGCTGCGTGCCGGCGCGTTCGATGCGTGCCTTTTCCTGTGTCGGCAGCAGGGTCTGCGTCCCGCTCGGAGCGGTCTTGCGCTCCTGGCTGTAGGTGGACAGGGTGGCGGCGCCGGTACCCTGGGTTTCGGGGATGGCGTAGCGATTTTCGCCGGCTGGCGCGACCAGGTCGGGAGGAACTTCCAGCGTCGGCACCTTGCCGGCGGACTTGTAGTCGATTTTGCTCGACTCCGTCGTGCCGCAGCCTGCAGCGGCCAGCGCAACCATCAACAACAGGGGAATTAAACGCATAAGGGGTCCTAAACGAGGTGCTCTACATCAAACCGGCGTGGCGCATCGCGTCACGCACGGTGTCGTGCTGTCCGGCGGACAGCGGGGTCAGGGGCAGGCGCAGTCCGGACTTGATCAGGCCCATCTCAGCGCACGCCCACTTGACCGGAATCGGGTTGGCCTCGACAAACAGCTTGCTGTGCAAAAGCAGCAACTGATTGTTGAGTTCGCGCGCACGGTCCAGGTTCCCGCCACGCGCCGCCACGCACATCTCGTGCATTGCCTTCGGTGCGACATTGGCGGTGACCGAAATCACCCCATGCCCGCCCAGCAGCATGAACGGCATGGCCGACGCGTCGTCGCCGCTGTACAAGGCAAAATCCTGCGGCGCGCGGCGCAGCAGGTCGGCGGCGCGCTCCATGCTGCCGGTCGCATCCTTCAGCCCGACGATGCCCGGCACATCGGCCAGGC
>JBGSTQ010000082.1:0-2374 GCA_041736375.1 Thiobacillaceae bacterium | reverse complement strand
CTGCTCGACGAATTCGAAGCAAAGAACTGGCTGTCAGACCGGCGCTTCGCCGAGAGCTATGTCGCCGACCACCGTGCGCGCGCAGGCAGCGTCAAGCTCGCCTACGACCTGCGCCAGCGCGGCGTGGCCGACGCCATCATCGAAGCGGTGCTCGGTGAAAATCGCGACGGCGAACTCGAGCGGGCGCGCGAGGTGTGGAGGAAGAAATTCGGTGTGACTCCCGCAGATGCGGCCGAGAAGGCCAGGCAGATACGGTTCCTGCAGAGCCGGGGGTTTGCGTCAGACGTCATCCGGCGGATCGTCAATGCCCCGGGCAACGATTGACGAATGACTTGGGGGTAGTCACGTTGACGACGGTTGCCCTGCGGCCACGTTGAAAATGGCAGAGCCTGCGCCGTTGCAAACGATCCTGGGCGAACCTAGAATGTGTATTCACACCTTCCCGGATACACATGATGCGAACCAATATCGTGATCGACGACGAACTCATGGAAGAAACGCTCCGGGCGACCGGGTTGAAGACCAAGCGTGAAGCGGTCGAACTTGGCCTGCGCACCTTGCTCCGCTTGCGCAAGCAGGCGGAGATCCGGCGCTATCGCGGCAAGCTCGACTGGCAGGGGGACCTGGACTCGATGAGGTCCGACAAGTGATCCTGGTCGATTCCAGTGTTTGGATCGATTACTTCAGGGGAGCCGCGACGCCCCAGACAGACAAACTGGACGCCCTGCTGGGTGCAGAGCCGATCGTGACAGGCGATCTGATCCTGACTGAAGTCCTGCAGGGGTTCGTCAGCGAGCGCGACTTCAACCAGGCCAGAAATTTGTTCGAGGCACTCGACATCATCGATCTCGGTGGCCGCGAAATTGCCGTCCAGGCTGTCAGGAATTTTCGTGCACTGCGGGCACATGGCGTGACGGTACGCAAGACCATCGATACGATCATCGCCACGCGCTGCATCGAAAGCAGGTTGACGCTGCTCTACAGCGACAGGGATTTCGATCCT
Organism: Thiobacillaceae bacterium; assembly: GCA_041736375.1. Classification (GTDB taxonomy): domain Bacteria; phylum Pseudomonadota; class Gammaproteobacteria; order Burkholderiales; family Thiobacillaceae; genus Thiobacillus. The sequence goes on along the minus strand of JBGSTQ010000082.1, from coordinate 1,371 downwards.
TTCGTCGCGCACCTCGGTCTGCGATCCGCGTTGCCGTAAAGCAAAAGAGGGGACAGACCACGTTTTTTTCCTACGCTCCGAAAATATCCCCTGATTCCGCCTCCGGCCCCTTGCGTGGCCGACCCGATCGCCCGGGCGCCGCACGTCGCCCCAAAGCTGCCGCCACTTGCTCGGCGAACCTTTCGTTGCCCAGCGCATAGTTCCCGTTCGTCGCCCGCCGGATTTCATCCACCAGGCCGGCCTCCAGTTCGTAGCGAAACAATTCCCGGTATGCCGCCTCGCGACTTGCCGCGTCACGTCCCAGGGCTTCGTACAAGGGGTGCGGTTTGACCAGCGGATCCGCTTCGCCCTGAGCGTTCGCCCTATAGCTTGACCAAGGGTATTCAGCGGGGTGCTCGACCATCCCGGCTCGCACGGGATTGAGCTCGATGTAGCGCTGGCAGGCCAGCAGATACGTCTCCTCCTGTGTCAGGCACGAGCGGAACCGCCCTTCCCACAGCGTGCCGCTGCGCCTGTAGCTGCGGTTGACGTACTGCACATAGCGCTGGCCGAGCGCCTTCATCAGGCTTCCAGCCGCCACCCCATCCCGGACCGAAACGAGCATATGGACGTGGTTGGTCATCAGCACATAGGCATGGATGAGGCATCCCGTCTTGGCCGCATATTCCTGCAGCCACTCGAGGTACTTGCGGTAATCCTCGTCCACGAAGAAGCACGCCTGCCGGTTGTTGCCACGCTGGATGATGTGCAAAGGGACGTTCGGCAAACAGAGGCGAGCTCGACGTGGCATGGTGGACCGCCCGAAGTGACGATTTCCCCATCGTCCGCCACCGGCCCCACGAATCCAATATGCCAAAAGACAGAGACCGCCGAAGCGGTCTCTGTGCGTACAGCGGGGAAGAACCAAATCAGATCAAAACCGTGGTCTGTCCCCTATTGATTGCGACTTCAACCACCGTCCGGGCTGCCAGGAATTGTCGTGCACTGCGAGCACATGGCGTGACGGTACGCAAGACCATCGATACGATCATCGCCACGCGCTGCATCGCGAGTGGGTTGACGCTGCTCTACAACGACAGGGATTTCGATCCTTTCGTAACGCACCTGGGTCTGCGATCCGCGCTGCCGTAAGAAACGGAGTTCAGACACCGTTTCCACACCTCACGCCGACCGGGTCACCTGACCCAAAAACAAAGCCCCTGCATGAGGGGCTTTGAGTTTTTGCACGCCGGTCACATAAGTGACCGTGCAGGCCAGAAATCAGTTACCGGAGCACTTGATGGAACGGCCGGTAGTCGTACAACCGGTGCCAGACATGTTCCAGTCAAGAGCAGCGCCTGCATTAACCGGGGTCAGAACAACGACCATGTT
>JBGSTQ010000051.1:0-10306 GCA_041736375.1 Thiobacillaceae bacterium | reverse complement strand
CTGCTCGCCGACCTGATCGAAGCGCGACGCCAGGTGCCCGGTCATCGACAGCGCCTCGCCGAGACGAGGTAGGGCCGCCGCCGGCAGGCTGCCGATGTGAACCGCCAGCAGGCTGTCGCTGCGCAGCAGATGCGCGAGGTCGACATTGAGGCGCTCCAGCCTTGCAAGGGTGTCCTCCAGCGCATCGAGATGGCTGCGCGTATCGGCGATGCGGACCGTGTGCTGGTGGTTTTCAAGACAGGACACCCACACCGTCTTCAGCCAGTCGTTCAGTTCCTGCAGGTCGGCCAGCGTGGGGGCTTCGGCGTCCAGCGGGAGATGCATGGGACCGCTAACGCCGCACTGCTCGAGTAGCTTGGACAGGCGGGTATCGGCTTCCAGCCAGGCTTCGCGATAGCGGGATGCGGGCGAATCGGCCAGCGTGTCGAGCGTGCACGGGGCGGGATTGAAGGCGCCGAAGCGGGCGAGTTCCAGCGCGGCATCCTGGGCTTCGGATGCCAGCATCAGCAGTTGGGCTCTGACCAGCGGTTCGGCGCGGAACATCACATCACCAGGGCCGGAGCACGCTGCAGGGCGAAGCGGATTGATTCCTCGGACAGCGCAAGATGGCGGCCACGCAGCAGCGCACGAACGGCGCGCAGATCACGTTCGCGCAGAATGAGGTAGGCGAAGGCGCGTGTCATCGCAGGCGCCCCGGAATGGAGGATCTGGCTCGCCTGCTCGGCGGCGAGGCGCTCGATGCGCGAGAACACCGCAGGCACATCCTCGACGCCCGCCAGGCGCGCCTGCCATTCCGGCGGCAGTGCGTCCAGCACGGCTTGCAGACTGTCGAGCGACGCCAGTTCGCGCAAGCGCGTACCTGGCAGGCTGTAGTGCGAACTCAGCAAAAGGTAATAGACCTGCGCCGGCGGCAACCCGTAGTTGAAGCGGTAACGCAGCAACCAGACCAGGTTGATGCGGTCGATGAGGCTGCTCATGAGCTTGCGGAAAGCGGCCCCCTCGGAATTCTCCAGCGGCCTGGCACGCCGGATCAGTCCCTCGTAATAGCCGCGGTCCAGGGCTGCATCGAGGTTGAAGGGGTCATGAGTCTGCTCGAAGGTGCGCCGCGCGAGCCTCACCATGCTGGCATACGGCCCGCTTTCCAGACGCTGCAGCAGTTCGCCGACATCCTCGGCGTGCGCGAGGTCCTGATTGTCGATACGGCCGAACGGGCCCATCGGTGTCAGCCGGGCAAGCAGGGCCGCGGGACGCTCGCCGGTCATCTTGCCGCGCAGCAGTGTCTTGACATTGGAAATTTCAAAACGGCCGGTCCAGTACATGAGGAAAGCGCGTTCATCACCGGACAGCGGACGAATGAGAACCTGCGTCTCGTCCAGTATCTGGCCGATGATGCGTTGCTCCAGCGAGCGCGCATCCTGCACCGGGGAGGACGAACGGTCAAAACCTGCAGCCAGCTGCGGCAGACCGTGGGAGGACAAGGCATCGACGATTTCCGCCTGAGGCAATCTGATCAGCGAGTCGAGGTCCTCATCCCGCAGCAGGCGGGTGGAATAGAGACTTACACGCGTATTGAGATAGGCAGACATGATGCGTGCTTAATTGGCGCGACTGGTTGCGCAAGCTTGCCTTCTACTGTGCAGCAAGGGGGGATGGGATCATCTGGAAGGGTCGAGCAAAAGCGCCAGAGCTGCCCCCACCGCCTCGGATTCATGGCGGGACGCCAGGTCGCGCAGCGTCCTCTGGCGTTCCCCATATTTACGCGCAAGCTCGGCGACCGCCTGTTCGGCGCGGCCGTGCGCTTCCCTGGCATACGGCGCGCGTAGCTCGGCGCGGTTGGCATCGAATCGCGTTTCGGCTTCGCGAGCGGCGGCCAGCGCCTCGTCGACGAGACGCTGACGTTCATGGCTGGCCGCGTCGATGATGTCCTGCGCGCGCGCCTCGACTTCCAGCAATCGTTGCAGCGTGCTGTCCGCCATGGATTACCCGCCGAGGATCAGCGCGAACCCGGTAGCCGCGATCGCCATGCCGGCGACGCGCAGCCACTGACGGCCGACATGGCCGCCGACAATCCCGACCCCGTGCAGGAAGGTGGTGGCGATCACGAATCCCGCAGCGTAGAGCAGGGGCATGGAACCCCGGGGCATTTCCGCCGCGTGGGCAAAACCGTGGAACACGGCAAACGCGGCCGCGATCGCCATGCCGGCAGCCAGCGGCCACTGGCGCCTATAGCTGATCAGCAATCCAAGCACCAGTACCGAAAGAGCAATGGCGGTCTCGACATGCGGCAGCATCCAGCCTGCCAGACCGAATGCGCCGCCCAGCAGCATGGCGCCAACGAAAGCGGCGGGCACGGCCCACAGCGCACGCCCCCCTTGTTGCGCCGCCCAGACGCCGATCGCGATCATGGCAAGCAGGTGGTCCAGCCCCACAAAGGGATGGGCCAGGCCGCCGGCGAAGCCCGAACCGGTATGGACTCCGGTATGGGCCGACGCCGTTCCGGCGAACAGGCAAAGGGCGGCCAGGGCTAGCGTGCGGGGATGTTTAAACGGGTTCATTATCGTGCTCTCCGGGATCAGTTCATTTCATCGGGTCGTTACTTGATCTTGACCTGCACCAGTTCCTCGCCGTCCGGATCGGTCACGTGCACGGCGCACGCGATGCACGGGTCGAAGGAATGGATCGTGCGCAGGATCTCGATCGGCTGCTTGGGGTCCTCCATCACGTGGTTGTCCTGCAGCGCTGCCTCATAGGCGCCGGGCTGGCCCAGCGTGTCGCGCGGGCCGGCGTTCCAGGTGCTCGGGACCACCGCCTGATAGTTGCTGATCTTGCCGTCGTCGACGACGATCCAGTGGGACAGGCCGCCGCGCGGTGCTTCCATCAGGCCGACCCCCTGCATGTGGCTTGGCCAGGTCGAGGGATCCCAGTACTGGTCGTTGAAGGTACGGACATCGCCCGCCTTGATGTTCGCCATCAGGCTGTCGAACCAGCCCTGCATGGCATCGGCGAGGATTTTGGATTCGAGTGCACGGGCAGCGGTACGGCCGAGCGTGGAGAACAGCGCTTCGACAGGCACGTCGAGCGTCTTCAGGGTGAAATCGACCAGTTCCTTGGCCTGCTTGTCGCCCTTGGCGACCATCATCAGGACGCGCGCAAGCGGACCGACTTCCATGGCCTTGCCCTGCCAGCGCGGCGACTTCAGCCAGGAATATTTCTGCGCAACATCCAGATGCTCGTAGGGCGGCTTCGGGCCGGTGTAATTGAGTTCCGTCTCGCCCTTGAACGGGTGCAAACCCTGAGCATCGCCCTGGCTGTACTTGTACCAGGAGTGGCTGACGAATTCCTGGATCTCGTTGTCCGCATCCAGATCGATGGGATGAATGGTCGAGAGGTCGCGGTTGAGGATGACCCCGCGCGGGATGAGATAGGAATCCGTATCCCAGAATCCCTTCGAGGGCAGATCGCCGAACGACAGGAAGTTGCCGAGGCCTTCGCCACGTGCGCCCCAGTCCTTGTAGAAACCGGCAATCGCAAGAATGTCGGGGACGTAGACCTGATCGACGAACTCGCGCATCTGCTTGATGACGTTCTGCACCGTCTGCAGGCCGACCATGTTGACCGCGGTGGCATCCTGCCCGCCGCCGGTGGTGTGCACCGAGATGGCCGAAGGCACGCCGCCGACGACGAAGTTGGGGTGCGGGTTCTTGCCGCCAAAGATGGTGTGCAGCTTGACCACGTCGCGCTGCCAGGCGAGCGCATCGAGGTAGTGCGCCACCGCCATCAGGTTGGCTTCCGGCGGCAGCTTGTAGGCCGGGTGACCCCAGTAGGCGTTGGAGAAAATGCCGAGCTGGCCCTGCTCGACGAAGGTCTTGACCTTCTTCTGCACGTCGGCGAAGTAGCCGGGCGACGACTTCGAATAGTTGGACAGGCTTTGCGCCAGCGCCGAGGTGGCCGCCGGATCGGCCTTAAGCGCCGACACCACATCCACCCAGTCGAGTGCATGCAGGTGGTAGAAGTGCATGACGTGATCGTGCACGTACTGTGCGCCGATCATCATATTGCGGATCAGCTCGGCGTTGCGCGGAATGGTGTAGCTGGGAATGGCGCGGTGAAGAGCGTCTTCCACCGAACGGATCGAGGCCATGCCGTGCACCAGGGTGCAGACGCCGCAGATGCGCTGGGCGAAGGCCCAGGCGTCGCGCGGGTCGCGTCCGCGCAGGATGATCTCGATGCCGCGCACCATGGTGCCGGCGGAATAGGCGCTGGTGATCCTGCCGCTGGCGTCGGTTTCCGCCTCGATGCGCAGGTGACCCTCGATGCGGGTGATGGGGTCGACGACAACGCGTTGTGCTGTGCTCATGGTCGTGAATTCCTTAGCTGTTCAAATACGCTTCGAGGATGCGGTATTGCTCCTCGGCTTCGCGGTTCTCGGTGCCGGAGCCGTCAGCAACAGTCTGGCAGGTACGGGCCATGCGCGCCTGCATCGCCGCCTCCCAGGCCAGGTTGTCAGCGGCTTCGGCGGGCCTGACGCAGGCCACTGCCGCCTTGGCGACGAAATGCCCGGCCTGGGCGGTCCAGTCGGTCTCCTTGCCGCACTGGGTGAAACTTTCCACCCGCGCCGTGTTGGCGGCCTGCGACACTACGTTCAGTTCCGCGTCGCTGATGTCGCTGCGCCCGGCCACATCCAGCGCGGACTTGATGCGCACATCGTTGGACAGCGGAAATACGCGCTGCACGAAGCGCGCGGCGACCTGCCGCTGCCGCGCCGCGGGGAGGCTGGCCAGCGCCGCCTTGAACTCCTTGTCGTTGCTGATAGCCATGGCTTCAGGCCCCCTTGTCAGGAATGTGCTCGGCGATCATCTCGGTCAGGCCGACCACCGGGATATCCATCTGGTAGTGCTCGAGCCCCTCTTCCAGCACGATGCGGCAGTTGGCGCAGGCGGTGACCAGACGATCCGGCTTGACCGCATCGAGCTGGGATTTCTTCTTCTTGAAGGCTTCGATCCGCAGCTCCTCGCCTTCCTCGATCGCGGAAGCCCCGCCGCCGCCGCCGCAGCACCAGTTCATGTAGCCGGCATCGGGCATCTCGACGAAGTTCTTCGCCACCTGGTTCATCAGGTTGCGCTGCTGCTTGATGACGCCGCCCCGACGCGCCAGCTGGCAGGGGTCGTGGAAGGTCAGCTTGTCGGTCTCGAAGCCCTCGGTCTGCAAGAGCCCCTGCTCCTGGAATTCGCCCAGCACCTCGATGATGTGCTTGACCTCGAAGGTGAACGGCCGGCCGATCAGATTGGCTCCTTCCCAGCGTAGCGCGGTGTAGGCGTGGCCGCATTCGGGGCTGATCACGGTCTTGACCTTGAGCTTTTCGGCCCCCTCGACGATGCGCGAAACCAGCACCCGGGCGAGATCCGAATTGCCTATCTGCATGCCGGCGTTGGTCGCCTCGAATGCGGTCGAACACAGCGTCCAGCTCTTGCCGGCCTGATTCATGATCTTGGCAATGGCACCCAGGTACTCGGGGAAGTTGATGATTTCCATCGAGGACAGCATCACCATGTATTCCGCACCTTCGGCGTCGAGCGGGATCGGCAGGCCGTAATCCTCTTCCACGTGCTTCATCTGCGCCTTCACCGCGGGCAGTTTCACGCCCATCGGACTGCCGATGGTGATGGTGCGGTTGACCGCGCCCTTGATGCCTTCCGGAGCATGGCCGGCAGCGGACATGCCCTCGCGGAACTTGCGCACCATGTAGACGATGTCGTTTCCGACCGGACACACCGCCGAGCAGCGGCCGCACAGCGTGCAGCTGTTGTAGACCAGTTCCTGCCACTCGCCGAGTTCGTCATCGGTGACCGCCTTGGACAGGCCGACCATTTTCTTCAGCCGCCCCAGCAGGGTGTATTCCTGCTCGTAGACGCGGCGCAGAGGCTCCAGTTTGTGGATCGGGGTGTACTTGGGATCGCCGGTTTCCGTATAGAACAGGCAGGCTTCGGCACACAGCCCGCAGTGCACGCAACTGTTGAAATAACTGGCGATGGGAGCGTCGATGACTTCCTTGAGGACGCGGACGCCTTTTTCGAGTGTCGCACTCATGCTGCTCCCCCCTTTTCACAAGTCAGCGTAAGGTGCGCCGCGCGCACCGATCCATGCTCATTGGTGCGCACGGCGCACCCTACATGTTTCAGAAGAGAGGGCGTCAGATGGGTTCTCATACCGGCACCCCCTTGTGGCCGTTGACCTTGCCGTTGTACCAGCGCGAGCCGAACAGCGTGAAGGCATGGAACAGCTTGGTGAAAGGCAGCACGATGAGCAGGATTTCGACGCTGAGGATGTGCAGGGCCAGCATCGTGGTGTAGGGCAGCAACAGATGCTGCACCGCCATCCAGCCAGTGAGGATCGGCAGGAAGGTCACCCCCCAGGTGAACCAGTCCTCGAAGGTGCTAAGAAAGCGCTTAACCGGCTTATTGATGCGGTCGACCAGCACCACCAGCATCGCCGCCATCGTCACCACCGCGGCCAGGTCGATGAACTGCGAGGGCAACCCCGGCCAGGACAGGCCGGTGAGGTTCTTGATCAGCAGGATGTGGGGCGCGAACAGGAACACGACGATGGCGAGGCCAATGTGAAAGAGGTAGCCACCGATGTAGCTCACCGGCGAGCGCTTGAGCATGCCGGGAGGCGGAATCGAACGCCGAAATACCGTATGCAGGCCGGATGCTCCCGAGACGTGGCGCGGTGCGGACAAATCCTTTCTTCGCCCCAGCGAGTAGATTTCGAACAGCCGCCACAACACCCCCAGCAGGAAAATCCCCACGGCGATATCGAGTCCCGGTCCTCGCACCCAGGTCAGAAATTGCAGTTCGTTCATGCTTATTTCTCCAGATCAGCCAGTGTGGTGGTTTCGTGCGCCGCCTTGGCGGCACCCTTCTTGGCGCGGTTGGCGAAGCTGAGGCCGACGCCCACGGCCGCGCCTGCGACCGCTGCCGCGGCGGCGATCTTGAGCGGGTCGGCCGGCATCGACAGCGCCTTGTAGAAGCCACCCGCGTCCCAGAAGTCCGGCTCGGAACAGCCGAGGCAGCCATGCCCGGACTCCACCGGCCAGGAGGTGCCGCCGTTCCACTTCGTCGTGGCGCAGGCGTTGTAGGTCACCGGACCCTTGCAGCCGAGTTCGAACAGGCACCAGCCCTGGCGCGCGCCCTCGTCGTCGAAGGTCTTGGCGAACTTGCCCTGGTCGTAGAACGGCCGACGGTAGCAGCGGTCGTGGATGGTCTCCCCATAGAAGGCCTTGGGTCGCCCCTTGGCATCCAGTTCAGGCAGACTGCCGAAGGTGAGGTAATGCGCCAGCACACCGGTCATCACTACCGGGATGGGGGGGCAGCCAGGAATGTTGACGATGGGTTTGTCCTTGATGACGTCGGACACCGACACCGCGCCGGTCGGATTCGGGTTGGCCTTCGGGATGCCGCCGAAGGACGCGCAGGACCCCATCGCCACGATAGCGGCACAGCCCTCGGCAGCTTCCTTGAGGATGTCCACGTTGGACCTTCCGCCGATACAGGAATAAGCGCCATCCAGATCCAGGGGAATCGATCCATCGACGATCAGCAGGTATTTGCCGGCGTTCTCCTTCATCGCGTTGTGCCGGGCTTCCTCGGCCTGGTGGCCGGCCGCCGCCATCAGCGTCTCCTGATAGTCGAGCGAGATCAGGTCGAAGATCATGCCTTCCAGCGTGGGCGAATGCGAGCGGGTGATGGATTCGGTACAGCCGGTACATTCCTGGAACGGCAGCCAGATCACCGAGGGACGTCGGGCCGATGCCATGGCCTCCGCCATGGCCAGGCCCGCCGACGGCGGCAGCGCCATCATCGACGCCAGGGTGGCGCAGTATTTCATGAAGGTGCGGCGGCTTACTCCCTGCCGCACGAGGGTGTCGATCAACGGACCTTTCATGGCGCTTTGCCTCCTGGTTTCAAACGCAACGGCACTTCGTTCAGCTTAGATCAGAAATCAGCAATTCAAGACGTTCGAGTCCTATTTTCACATCCTGGGGATGGGCCTTCACCAGTTCGGGCACGAACGCGACCTCGATGAACTCCGAGGTGACCGCACCCTTCTCGTTGCGATGGGTGACCCACCAGACGCCCGGAGAAGCGGTTTCGTTCAGGGTGGATTCACCGTTGGCTTGAAGGGTGACGGCGATCTCGCCCTCGCCCAGCCCGATCCGCAACCAGTCGAGATCGGACGGGGTAAGCGGCAGCGCGCCAAGATCGATGGCGGAAGTTTCGCCGCTGTCGAGTAGACGGCGCACCCTTTCAGCCAGTTCGTGCAGTAGCGGCGGTGCATTGCCCGACAGACCGGGCTCGGCCGGCGGGGACTCGATGACGTGGATGGGGATGGAATCAAGCGTCATGGTTCCAGATCCGGATCTGTTCCATGATCGCTGCGCAGACAGGGGGAATGGCGGCGGCGACGGCGGGGGTCGGGTGTTCGCCCCAGTCGATGACCTGGGGCTGGATGGCGAGCATCACCCGTTTTTCCGGCCAATGCCCGGCCAGCATCGCAATGGCGCGCAGATCGGTCAGCCCCACTTCGTGCACCGTGGCCTTGCGATTGCTCATCAGAAACGCGTCCATTTCCTCCCCTTTCAGCAACTTCCAGTCACCCGCTTTGGCTTTTATATTGGCGGCATCGACGACGATCAACGCATCGGCATCCTCGATCGGTCCTGCCAGGGTGAAGGATAGTGTACCGCCATCCAGCAGGGTGATGTCAGGCAAATTCCCGAGTTCGGGTTCGAGCGCCTGCAGCACGTGGATGCCAACGCCTTCGTCGGTAAGCAGGGTGTTGCCTATTCCAAGTACCAGCGTTTTCATGCCCTTGAATTTAACAGCAGCTTTTTACAATAACAACCTAGCAATGCACTCAAGCATCTGATTGTTCGTGATAATTCTTGTAACATTCCTGCGCGGCTGCGGCTGCGGCAAATCACTTATACTCAGTTCAGCATCGTTTCCGGTTTCCCCCCATGTGCCTCGCCATCCCCATGCAGATCGAATCGATCGACGGCTTCACCGCCCGCTGTCAGGCCAAGGGCGTGTGGCGCGACGTCAGCCTGTTCATGATGCAGGACGAGCCGCCCGCGGTCGGCGATTTCGTCATGGTGCATGTCGGCTATGCCATCCAGAAAATAGCCGAGTCCGATGCCCGCACCACCTGGCAATTGCTGGACCAGATACTGGAGGAGTCCGGTGCATGAACTGGCCGTCGCCCAGGCATTGGTCGAACAGGTGGAAGCGGTGATCCGCCAGCACCAGGCTGCACGGGCCAGCCTGATACGCGTACGCATCGGCCCGCTGGCCGGCGTGGTGCCCGAACTGCTGGCCAGCGCGTTTCCCCTGGCGGCGGCCAACAGCCGGATGGAACATGCCTCGCTCGAGCTGGTCGACGCACCGATCAAGGTGCGTTGCCAGACCTGCGGCGCCGAGACCGAAGCCGCGATGAACCGCCTGATTTGCGGCGCCTGCGGCGACTGGCACACCCAGGTCATTTCCGGTGACGAACTGCTGCTGGAAAGCGTCGAACTCGAATCCGCCTCCTCCCTGACCCCTGAATCCTGACCCCTGATATGTGTGACACCTGCGGCTGCAACCTCACCCCCGGCAACCAGCATCTCGCGTTCAAGCCCGTCGCCAAGGGCGCGACCGCGGTCTCGGTGCTGAAGGGCCTGCTGCAAAAGAACGACGACCAGGCCGCGCACAATCGTGAGCACTTCGACAAGCGCGGCATCCTCGCGATCAACCTGATGTCCTCGCCCGGCTCGGGCAAGACCGCGCTGCTGGAAGCCACGCTCACTGCGCTGACGAATGAATTCACCTGCGCCGTGATCGAGGGCGACCTCGAAACCGAGAACGACGCCGAGCGCATCCGCGCCAAGGGTGTACAGGCGCACCAGATCGTCACCGGCACCGCCTGCCACCTCGACGCCCATCTGGTGCACGACGCGCTGCACCACATGAACCTCGACGGCGTCGACATCCTGTTCATCGAGAACGTCGGCAACCTGGTCTGCCCCGCCAGCTTCGACCTCGGCCAGCACCTCAACGTCACCCTGCTCTCGGTCACCGAGGGCGACGTCTAGCCGGCCAAATACCCGGTGATGTTCCGCGCCGCGGACGCCATGCTGCTGACCAAGACCGATCTGCTGGCCGTGCTCGACGACTTCGATTGCGACAAGGCCGAGGCGCACCTGCGCAATCTCGCCAACCCGGCGCTGGTGATGCGGCTCTCGGCACGCAAGGATCTGGGAATGGAG
>JBGSTQ010000046.1:0-4688 GCA_041736375.1 Thiobacillaceae bacterium | reverse complement strand
CGGACACTACGCCGATGCGACAAGCGAATCTGCGCGCGAAGCCGAGTTCGAGCGCATCCGCAAGGCCGTCGCCTACGGCCGCGGCATCGGCCTGACGGTCAACGCCGGCCATGGCCTCACCTACCACAACGTGCAGCCGGTCGCCGCGCTGCCGGGCATCAACGAACTCAACATCGGTCATGCCATCGTCGCTCATGCGCTGGTCGTCGGCTGGAAAGAGGCGGTGTCTGAGATGAAGCGGCTGATGGTGGATGCGGCTGGCGGGTGACGTTGAATAAATTGTTTCGGATGCGCATCAAAGCCCATGGGCCAACGCAAGGTCAGGCCCATGAAAAGTTGGTTACACTTTTCAGTGGGACTCCAGATCGGATTGCATCGGGAGGGGGCAGGTCGCTGGGTCAGTATCTCAAGAAAGGGAACCGGAATGATGAGCACAATTTTTAATGCAACCCGGATAGTGACTGCGGCGTTGCTGTCGGCGGTGGTCCTTGCGGCTGCTCCTGTCCAGGCCGCAGACAAGGCGCAACAGCAGGCGGACATCCGCAAGACGTCTCAGACCATTCTGTCCGAACTGATCCGGATCCAGCCCAGCGCCCAGGGCGTCGTGGATCGGGCTGCCGGTTTTGCCATATTCAGCACTTCCGGCCTTAAGGTTTTTGTCGCGGGCGGCGGCATGGGTACGGGCATGGCTGTGAACAATCAAACCAAACAGGTCGTGTTCATGAAAATGGCCGAGGTCCAGGCTGGGCTTGGCATGGGATTCTCCAAGTTGAAACAGGTGTGGGTATTCGAGACCCAGGGCGCCTTCGACAACTTCGTCAACAGCGGCTGGGAGTTCGGCGGACAGGCGACCCTGACCGCCCAGGCCGCCGGCCAGGGCGGGGGATACGCTGGCGCCATCCCGGTTTCGCCCGGCGTGTGGATCTATCAGCTGACCGGCGATGGACTCGCCGCGTCATTGACGGTGAAGGGTTCCAAGTACTACAAGGCGGATGACCTGAACTGACCGGGCCTGTCCGGATAGGGGGAAAGGCTGCCTGGTCTTCGGGAGCTTGAAAGAGGCGGGGGCTTCTTTGAGTTATGGAACCCGAAAAATAAAAGGGGTTAGCCGAAGCTAACCCCTTTTATTTTGGTGCGCTCGAAGTGATGGATCCTCACGCCCTGGCTGGCGCTCAAGGCGATCTACGCGTCAGGCCAGCGGCAGTCATAAGCCTTTCACTCGAATGAACTTCTGGTGGCCGAGCTAGACCTTCAATCCTGAAATCGTTGGCAGGTGTTCATCTGCTCGGCGCGGCAGTCCGAGCTGGTTGGCACAAGCTGTCAGTTGCCGCATTGCTCCATCGGGCTCGCCAGAATCTCATCCACTTCCTGCTGTTCAAGTACCTGAGCCGTGTATGGCGCGCCGCTCTTCGCCAGGATGTTGGCCGCGAAAGCCCGCAGGTGGTTGCGCGAACCGCACAACAGGCTTTCATAGACAGCGTCGATATCCGCCTTCTGCGAATGCTCGATGGCAGCCTGGATGTCATCCATGTCGGTTTCTTCGATGATGCCACCCACCAGTAGCGCGTCGAGATCGCTGCGAAGTCCTTTGGCGATGAGCGCATCATAAAGCTCCTGCAACTCGGGATTGGTGAATTGGCCGATCAGCGTGCTAGCTGCCGGGTCGGGCAGCTTGTACTTGTTCAGCAGTTTCAGGATGGCGTCCATGTGGCTCTGTTCGGAACTGGCGATATTCGCGAACACCGTCATCTTCCATGTGTCGTTGAACACCAGGTAGGTATCACGCGCGAGTTTTTCCTCCTCGCGCATGAACGTCAGGTCCGCTGCTTCGTCGGTGGAAAGGGTCGGCACAACGGTGGCTGCACAAGCCATGTTGAAACCGGACAGGCTCGTGGCGAAGAACGCTGCGGCCAGCATTACAGATAGTTTTCTCGCGATCATTTTCAGTCTCCTATCATGCATTGCATGAGAAAACCCATACCAAACGGCGGAAGTCAGACTCGCTGACTACCTGGCGTGGGAACAAACAAGGTTTCGCGAACCTGGAAAGACTCCTCGACTCACGACCGGGTAACTTACTATCAAATAACAATATCAATATACGGATATCTGCAATGAGGAGTGTTTCCGCAACGATTCATTTGGTAACCGTTTGTAACAGCCGGTCCAGATGAGGTTCGAATTTCAGCCCAACCTTTGGCCGGCTGCTTTGGCAGTGCGGATTACTGATCGATACCGGTCTGGCAAAGCGAACCTTCTTGTCTTGACCGCCGCTGCAGATCTCGGCGTGCGTCGGCTCCCGAGCGGCGGCATTCATTGGCTCTTGGCTGTGGCCAACGGCGGAAATGGGTCGCTAACAGGCAACCGCGTTTACCGAAAACCGTCATTGGATCGACTCCGTTCACTGAACGCGCTTCAGTCACAGATCGACCATGAAGAGTCGTTGGCGAGGTAACAAATCACAGCCGATGAGCGTCTGCTGTTGATGGAAGCCGCCATACACCGGTAGCGACCCATCGACAGAAGTACGGCCCTGAAAGCCGGATGTCGAATCCTGCTTGCGGGCTGCCGATTTGAAGGAGAGTGGCTGCCCCTGTTCCGTGAGTGGTGCCGAAGCGCTGCCGATCAGCTCGACGGCGGCAATCACCATCCACTTCTCGAACGTGGTCTCGACACTCGGCCGACGAACTCGACGGCGGCAATCACCGTCGCCTTTTCCGGAGTGGCGTCGTACATGGCCTTGAAATCAACGACTTCCGGCGTGACGGAATCGCTGAACAAGTCCTTGGCAAACCCGTAAGCCAGGGTCTGATAAACCAGTTCGGCCCTGACCGAATAATTGCCGTAAGGCAACCCGCTAATCAGATAGCGGACGTGGTCGCTGCCGCCGACAAAGTTGTCGTCGTTCAACGCGCTGCCGACGACCCGAATATCCGATGGCGCCGTCTGCTTGTCGAAACCGGCCGGCAGAATGCGGTTGTCCTTCAGATACCGTGCACCGCGCAGCAGCGTGTAGGTGACTTCGTCGTGGTTGTTGCCCATGATCGCTTCGTACACCTGGACCTGGCTGGGCGAAGTGATCAGGTCGTAATGGGGCTCGAACGTGCCGGGCTGCTCATCCGAAGCGACCCCCACGATGCTGCCGTCGGGCCTGAGCCGTCCGGATTCGAACACGACATTGCCTAGGGCGTTGGTGACGACGACATGTAGGAACGCGCGACGGGACGGATAGGAAGACGGCAGTTTGTGACCGGTCGTGCTGTTGACCTTCAACGTGAAGTCCAGCGCATAGGGCGTATAGGGCAGATTAAACACTGTGACTGTGGCGGCGCTCTTCAGCATCGCGTCGGTCTTGCCGATCGTTTCGGCGAAATTGTTCGACAGCACGCCCAGCTTCGTTTTGTTGTTGTTGAAAATCGTCAGCATCAGCTTGTTGGCACCGATGAAATCGTGCAGCGCGAAATTGTCACGCTTGGCGGTGATCGAGGGCGGCCGGCTTGCGATCTTGACGCCGTCGGTGCGGCTCATGTGACACGCCTGGCAGCTGGCCTGGTTCACGTAATCGCTGTGCTCCCATTCCGAGTAGGGCATCTGCTCCGGAAACTCGGACTCGGGAGTCGTCGAGAGCACATTGCCCAGCTCGTCGACATACGGCGTCTTCAGGTTGTGGCAGGAAGCGCACAACGTGGATTGACTGACATGCGCGCTGAAGGTCGGGCTGTAGCCCGTATTGTTGCGCATCGGCTGCGGGTTGATCGGGGTGTCGCCTGGGCCACTGTACTGCCCATAGATGGTCTTGGTGGTATTGATGGTGTAATTGCCCGACATGTGTTTTAGCGTACCCAACAGCGGCGAATTCGGGATCTGATGACATAGCGTGCAGCTCACGCCGTCCATCGCGGCATCGTGCTTGGGGTGTCCCGCTTCGAGTATTCCACCAAAGATGGTCTGCGTCGCAAGCGTGCCGTCCTTCTTGGCCTCGTAGTTGGCCATCGGCGCATGACACTTGCTGCATGTGTCGTTGATGACGCCTTGCAGATGCGGATTGCGGGCCAGCTCGCTGCGCACCTTGGCCTTCCAGAAGGGGTCGCGGGTGGAATTGGCCATCATCGTGGAGGACCAGTCCCTGACGATCGAAACATCGTTGCCCTGGCTGTCCGCCAGTCCGTTATGGCACAACACGCAATTGCCGGAGCCCGAGAAATGCGTGGTGGTAAAGCTGGGATTTCCGGGTGAGGCATCGGCCATTGCAGGCGAGGCTGGCAACAGGAGGGCAAGGGCAAGGATGAATGGATACACGGGAAAACCTCTGAATCGGGACTGATCGGGATTGCGTCGCTGACGCGTCGAGTACCCGTCTACGGATTTGGCCGCACGAAGTTGATTGATAAAAATCAATGATCCCGAAAAATATATTCAGCTTGCCCTTGCCTGCTTGTCAGGCGCTGTCACTTACTTATTGGCCATGGGTAGTGTGGGCGCCCTTGAGCGAAAAACATCAGCTTTCGCCCGGCAACCCGGTTTCGGACGCCCGCCGCTTTACTGCCAGCGCAGTGTCACAAAACGGCTCGGTCCGTTGTCGGCAATCCGCAGCAGTGCGCTGCCGGCAGTGCCATTCTCCACCAGTGCCGCGGCGAATTCATCCGGGCTGCCCACCGGCTTGCGGTTGACCTCGAGGATGATCGTGC
>JBGSTQ010000032.1:0-8473 GCA_041736375.1 Thiobacillaceae bacterium | reverse complement strand
GGCCAGCAGGGCGGCGAGGCGCATCTCGGCGAACAGGTCGAGGCGGTTGTTGCTGGTGGCGCCATCACTGCCGAGCCCGATATTGACCCCGGCTGCGAGCAGGCGGCCGACCGGAGCGATGCCGGAAGCGAGCTTCAGGTTCGAACTCGGGCAATGCGCGACATGGCAGCCATGACTGGCCAGCGCGTCGATTTCGGCTTCGTCCAGGTGGATGGCATGGACCCCGATCAGATTGGGACCGAGCAGCCCCAGCTGCGCCAGACGTTCGAGCGGACGCACGCCATGGCGCGCCAGGCTTTCGCTGATTTCGTCAGCGGTTTCATGCAGATGGATGTGGATCGGCAGGCCGAGCTGCTCGGCCAGGGTGCCGATGCGGCGGAAACTATCGTCGGAAACGGTATAGGGCGCATGCGGCGCGAAGCTGAACGAAAGCAGCGGTTCGTCCTTGAGGCTGTCGCGGATATGCAGGCCGCGCGCCAGGTAATCGTCGGCGCCGGAGGCGTAGTTGCTGGGAAACTCCAGCACGATCATGCCCAGCATGGCGCGCATGCCCGACTGCAGGAAGGCTTCGGCGGCGGCCTGCGGATAGAAGTACATGTCGTTGCAGCAGGTGACCCCGCCGGTGAGCATCTCGGCTGCTGCCAGCAGGGTGCCGTCGCGCACGAAGGCTTCCGACACGTGCTGCTTTTCGGCGGGCCAGATGCGCTGGTTGAGCCAGGTCATCAGCGGCAGGTCGTCGGCCATGCCGCGCATCAGGCTCATCGCGGCATGGCAGTGCAGATTGATGAGGCCGGGAATCAGGGCCTGGCCGGGCAGGGCGACGGTCTGCGCAGGCTGGTAGCGGGTTTGCGCCTCGGCGGCGGGCAGCAGATCGACAATGAGGCCATCCCTGACGACGACGGCATGATCGGCGTAGGCTCCGCAAGGGGACGCCGGTCCGTTGCGGGCCGCGGAACCGGCTGGCGAGGAATCGTACGAACCCGCCGGTTCGACGGGGATCACCCAGCGCGGCAGGATAAGCAGGTCGGCAGCTTGTTTCATGGTGGGCTGCATTCTCACTGTTTGGCCGCTGTTTGGCAAAGGCGGGGGAGGCCGGCGACCATGCTAAAATCGCGGGCTTCAATCCACCCCAATCAAGCTAAGCAGGTCTATGGAATCCTTCGCCAAAGAAACGCTCCCGGTCAGTCTCGAAGAGGAAATGCGCAATTCCTATCTCGAATACGCCATGAGCGTGATCGTGGGCCGCGCGCTGCCGGACGTGCGTGACGGCCTGAAGCCGGTGCATCGCCGCGTGCTGTACGCGATGAACGAGTTGGGCAACGACTGGAACAAGGCCTACAAGAAGTCGGCGCGCGTGGTCGGCGACGTCATCGGTAAATATCACCCGCACGGCGATACCGCCGTGTACGACACCATGGTGCGGATGGCGCAGGATTTCTCGCTGCGCTATCCGCTGATCGACGGCCAGGGCAACTTCGGCTCGGTCGACGGCGACAACGCGGCGGCGATGCGTTACACCGAAGTGCGCATGGCGCGCATTGCGCACGAGCTGCTGGCCGACCTCGACAAGGAAACGGTCGATTTCGGCCCCAACTACGACGGTTCCGAACAGGAACCGCTGGTCCTGCCCGCCAAGATCCCCAACCTCTTGATCAACGGCTCGTCCGGCATCGCGGTGGGCATGGCGACCAACATCCCGCCGCACAACCTGACCGACATCTGCACCGCGCTGCAGACGCTGCTGGACGACCCGGAAACCGACATCGAGACCCTGATCAGCATCGTCAAGGCGCCGGATTTCCCCACCGCCGGCATCATCTACGGCCTCTCGGGCGTGCGCGACGGCTACCGTACCGGGCGCGGCCGCGTGGTGATGCGTGCCACCTGCCACGTCGAGGACGTCGACAAGAGCGGCAACAAGCAGGCCATCATCATCGACGAGCTGCCGTACCAGGTGAACAAGGCCAACCTGCTGATCAAGATCGGCGAGCTGGTGCGCGACAAGCAGATCGACGGCATCGCCGACCTGCGCGACGAGTCGGACAAGTCCGGGATGCGCGTCTACATCGAGCTGAAGCGCGGCGAGAACGCCGACGTCATCCTCAACAACCTGTACAAGCAGACGCAGATGCAGGACACCTTCGGCATGAACATGGTGGCGCTGATCGACGGTCAGCCGCGCCTGCTCAACCTGAGGGAAATGCTCGACGCCTTCCTGCGCCACCGTCGCGAAGTGGTGACGCGGCGCACCGTGTTCGAACTGAGGAAGGCACGCGAGCGCGGCCACATCCTCGAAGGCCTGGCGGTGGCGCTGGCCAACGTCGACGAGATCGTTGAACTGATCAAGTCGTCGGAGACCCCGGCGATCGCCAAGGAGCGCATGCTCGGCCGCGCCTGGAAGTCGGCGATGGTCGAGGAAATGCTGGCGCGCATCGACCCCGAGTATTCGCGTCCGGTGAACATCGGCAACGAATTCGGCCTGCATCCTGACGGCTATCACCTGTCCGAAATCCAGGCGCAGCGCATCCTGGAAATGCAGCTGCAGCGCCTGACCAACCTCGAGTCGGACAAGATCATCGGCGAGTACAAGGAGATCATGGCGAAGATCGCCGATCTGCTCGACATCCTGGCCAACCCGGCGCGCATCACCCAGATCATCCGCGAGGAGTTGGCGCAGATTCAGGAGCAGTTCGGCGACAAGCGCCGCTCGGCCATCGTCGAGAACGCGCAGGACATGTCGATGGAGGACCTGATCGCGCCCGAGGACATGGTGGTGACGTTGTCGCACGGCGGCTACATGAAGTCGCAGCCGCTCGACGACTACCGCGCGCAGAAGCGCGGCGGGCGCGGCAAGCAGGCGGCGGGCACCAAGGACGAGGACTTCATCGAGAAGATGTTCGTCGCCAACACCCACGACTACATCCTCTGCTTCTCCAACCGCGGCCGGCTGTACTGGCTCAAGGTCTACAACGTGCCGCAGGGCGGACGCGGCGCGCGCGGCAAGCCCATCGTCAACCTGCTGCCGCTGGAAGAGGGCGAAAAGATCAACGCCCTGCTGCCGGTTCAGTCCTTTGACGACGATCACTACGTCTTCATGGCGACCAGCAACGGCATCGTCAAGAAAACGCCGCTTTCCGAATTCTCCCGTCCGCGCACCGCCGGCATCATCGCGGTGGGGCTGGACGAAGGCGATTTCCTCATCGGCGCGTCGATCACCGACGGCCGCCACGACGTCATGCTGTTCTCCGACGGCGGCAAGGCGGTGCGCTTCGACGAAAACGACGTGCGCCCGATGGGCCGCACCGCGCGCGGCGTCATCGGCATGAAGCTCGCCAAGGGCGCCAAGCTGATTTCGCTCCTGGTGGCCGAGGACGAGAATGACTTCGTCCTGACCGCGACCGAAAACGGTTACGGCAAGCGCACGCCGATCGCCGAATACACCCGCCACGCGCGCGCAACCCAGGGCATGATCGCGATCCAGACCAGCGAGCGCAACGGCAAGGTCGTGGCGGCCACGCTGGTGAAGGCGGACGACGAGATCATGCTGATCACCACCGGCGGCGTGCTGATCCGCACCCGGATCAAGGAAATCCGCGCCATGAGCCGGGCCACCCAGGGCGTCACGCTGATCAACCTGGACAAGGGCGAGACGCTGATCGGCCTGGAAAAAGTTGCTGAAACCGACAGCGAAGAGTGAAAACATCGAGTAATCAGGGAGACTCAGACATGACGATATACAACTTCAGCGCCGGCCCCGCCGTCCTGCCCAGGGATGTGCTGCTGCAGGTGCAAACCGAACTGGTGGACTGGCACGGCTCCGGCATGTCGGTGATGGAAATGTCGCACCGCGGCAAGGAATTCATGGGCATCGCTGCGGAAACCGAAGCCGACCTGCGCGAGCTGATGGGCATTCCCGCCAACTACAAGGTGCTGTTCCTGCAGGGCGGGGCCTCCTCGCAGTTCGCGATGGTGCCGATGAACCTGCTGCGCGGCAAAGCCAGCGCCGATTATCTGAATACCGGCGAGTGGTCGAAGAAGGCGATCAAGGAAGCGAAGAAATTCGGTGCGGTGAACGTGGTGGCGTCGAGCGAAGACAAGAACTTCAGCTACGCACCGGCACAAAGCCAGTGGAAGCTCGATCCCGACGCGGCCTACGTGCACTACACCCCCAACGAAACCATCGGCGGGGTGGAAATCTTCTGGACCCCGGAAACCGGCAGCGTGCCGCTGGTGGCCGACATGTCGTCGACCATCCTGTCGCGGCCGATCGACGTGACGAAGTTCGGCGTGATCTACGCCGGCGCGCAGAAGAACATCGGCCCGGCCGGGCTCACCATCGTCATCGTGCGCGACGACCTGATCGGACAGACCGTGCCCGGTACGCCGACCATGTTCGACTACAAGATCCACGCCGACAACGACTCGATGTACAACACCCCGGCTACGTTTTCCATGTACACGGCCGGTCTGGTGTTCAAGTGGCTGAAGGTGCGCGGCGGCCTCGTCGCGATGGAAAAGACCAACCGCGAGAAGGCCAAGCTGCTGTATGACGCGCTCGATGCGACCGACTTCTACAATTCGCCGGTGGCGAAGGACAACCGCTCGCTGATGAACATTCCCTTCACCCTGAAGGATGCCGCCCTCGACGAGGCCTTTCTCAAGGGCGCCAAGGAGCGCGGCCTGATCCAGTTGAAGGGCCACCGCTCGGTCGGCGGCATGCGTGCCTCGATCTACAACGCGATGCCGATCGAGGGTGTCCGCGTGTTGGTCGATTACATGAAGGAATTCGAGAAGAACCATGGCTGATGCGCGCAAGATCCTCACCCTCAACGCCATTTCCGCCAAGGGGCTTTCGCGGCTGCCGGAGCACTACGTCGTTGGCGGCGACATCGCCGACCCGGACGGGATCATGGTGCGCTCGGCCAACATGCATGACATGGCGATTCCGGCTTCGGTGCGCGCCATCGCTCGCGCCGGTGCGGGAACCAACAACATCCCGGTGAAGAAGCTGTCGGAGCGCGGCGTACCGGTCTTCAATGCTCCGGGCGCCAATGCCAACGCGGTGAAGGAACTGGTCATCGCCGGCATGCTGCTGGCCGCGCGCAACATCGTCCCCGCGATCAAGTTCGTCGAAGGACTCGCGGGGACCGACGAGGAAATGCACAAGGCGACCGAAGCCGGCAAGAAGGTATTCGCCGGAAGCGAACTGCCGGGACGTACGCTCGCGGTGATCGGACTCGGCGCGATCGGCTCCTACATTGCCGAAGCGGCGATCAAGCTCGGGATGAACGTCGTCGGCTTCGATCCCGCGATTACCGTGGATGCTGCGTGGCGGCTGCCGTCTCAGGTCAAGCGCGCGGAAAACGTCGAGGACGCGCTGCGCATCGCCGATTTCGTCACCCTGCACGTGCCGCTCGTCGACGCTACCCGCAATCTCATCAACGCCCAGCGCATCGGCACGATGCGTCCCGGTGCGGTGCTGCTGAATTTCGCCCGCGAGGGCGTGGTCGATAACGCCGCCGCGATCGAGGCGCTCGACGCCAACAAGCTGCATGCCTATATCTGCGATTTTCCGGCCAATGCACTCAAGGGCCACCCCAAAGTGGTCGCGCTGCCGCACCTCGGCGCCTCTACCGAGGAAGCGGAGGAGAACTGCGCGGTGATGGTGGCCGAGCAGCTCGCCGACTATCTGGAAAACGGCAACATCCTCAATTCGGTCAACTTCCCCAACGTCAGCATGCCGCGCGAGTCCAGCTTCAGGCTCGGCATCGCCAACGCCAACGTGCCCAACATGGTGGGACAGATTTCCTCGGTACTGGCGGCGGCCGGCCTCAACATCCACAACATGGTCAACAAGTCCAAGGGCGACATGGCCTACACCCTGGTGGATGTCGACAGCGCGGTCAGCGATACGGTGATCCAGCAGCTGGCCGGCGTGGGCGGGGTGCTGTCGGTGCGTTACCTGCCAGCGGAATAAAGCTCGTGGACGACTCGCTCAAGGTCCTGCGCGCAAGAATTGATGCGATCGACGATGGCTTGCTGAAGCTGCTTTCCGAGCGTGCCCGGATCGCGCAGGAAGTCGGACGCGCCAAGCAGGGTGAAAAAATCTACCGACCCGAGCGCGAGGCGGAGATCGTGCGCCGCCTGCGTCAGGCCAATCCGGGCCCGCTGAGCGGCGACAGCGTCGAACGCCTGTTCCGCGAAATCATGTCATCCTGTCGCGCGCTCGAACAGGCCATCCGCGTCAGCTATCTTGGGCCGCAGGGGACCTTCAGCCAGGCCGCCGTGTTCAAGCATTTCGGCCACGAAGTCAGTGACCAGGCCGAGGCGGACATCGACTCGTGCTTTCGCGCGGTCGAAACCGGCCGCGCCGACTATGCGGTCGTACCGGTGGAAAACTCCACCGAAGGCGCGATCTCCCGAACGCTCGACCTGATCGTCTCCAGTCCGCTGCAGATCTGTGGCGAGGTGATGCTGCCGATCCACCAGAACTTGATGGGCAAGGCAAACGGGCTCGGCGACATCAAGCGCGTCTACGGCCACGCCCAATCGCTGGCGCAATGCCAGAACTGGCTCAACCGCCATCTGCCGCAGGCCGAACGCATCAGCGTGGTGAGCAACAGCGACGGCGCACAGCGCGCGGCTGCGGATCCAGAAACCGCCGCACTCGGCAGCGAAGCCGCCGCCGAACTGTACGGGCTCGCCGTCATCGAGACGCGGGTGGAAGACGAGGCCAGCAACACCACCCGCTTTCTGGTCCTCGGCAG
Organism: Thiobacillaceae bacterium; assembly: GCA_041736375.1. Lineage (GTDB taxonomy): Bacteria > Pseudomonadota > Gammaproteobacteria > Burkholderiales > Thiobacillaceae > Thiobacillus. Next base: position 1,706 of record JBGSTQ010000032.1, on the reverse strand, counting down.
CCGCGACGCCGCGCCATCCGGGCACGACAAGACCTCGCTGGTCATGGGTGCGCACAACCAGCCAGGCGCGGTGGTCAAACTGCTGCAGCCGCTGGCTGACGCCGGCATTTCCATGAGCAAGCTCGAATCGCGCCCGGCGCGGGGCAGCAACTGGGAATACCTGTTCTTCGTCGTCTGCGAAGGGCATCGCGAGGATGCAGTGTTGTCGGCCACGCTGGACGAAATCCGCAAACGCGCCGCCTTTCTCAAGATCCTGGGTTCCTACCCGGCAGCCGGTTCCTGACATGAGCGTGTGTGACCTTGCGCCAGCCTACGTGCGCGCGATCGCGCCGTATCAGCCCGGCAAGCCGATTTCCGAACTGGCGCGCGAGCTTGGCCTGGCCGAGGCCGACATTATCAAGCTGGCGTCGAATGAAAACCCGCTGGGCCCGAGCCCGCTGGCGCTTGCTGCGGCGCAGGATGCGCTGCACGACATGGCCCTCTACCCGGACGGCGCCGGCTATGCGCTGAAGACGAAACTGTCGGTCAGGCTCAACGTGACGGCCAGCCAGATCGTGCTGGGCAACGGATCGAACGATGTACTGGACATGGTGGCGCGCGCGTTGCTGGCGCCGGGAACCTCGTCGGTCTATTCGCAGCATGCCTTCGCGGTCTACCCGATCGCCACCCAGACCGTGGGCGCGCACGGCATCGCGGCGCCGGCCAGGGATTACGGCCATGACCTGACGGCAATGCACGCGGCGATCCGCGACGACACGCGGGTGCTGTGGATTGCCAATCCCAACAATCCGACCGGCACCTTCCTGCCCTGGGCCGAGATCGAGGCCTTTCTCGAGAGCGTGCCGCCGCAGGTGCTGGTGGTGCTGGACGAGGCTTACGGCGACTACCTGCCGCACGCCGACCGCCTCGACACGGTGCAGTGGCTGGCGCGTTTTCCCAATCTGCTCATCACCCGCACCTTTTCCAAGGCCTACGGCCTCGCCGGCCTGCGGGTCGGCTACGGACTCGGGCACCCTGACGTGATCGACCTGCTCAACCGCGTGCGCCATCCCTTCAACGTCAACCTGCCGGCGTTGGCCGCCGCCGAGGCCGCGCTCGACGACTCCGATTTCCTTGCGCGCAGCTACGCTCTGAACAGCGCCGGAATGGCCCAATTGACCGCCGGTCTGGCCGAACTCGGCATCGAGAGCGTGCCGTCGAAAGGCAATTTCCTGCTGGCGAAAGTCGGCGATGCGGCACGCGTGAATGTCGAACTGCTGAAACGCGGCGTGATCGTGCGTCCGGTTGCCGGTTACGGCCTGCCCGAATTCCTGCGCGTGTCGGTGGGGCTGGCCGGGCAGAACGCCCGCTTCCTCGACGCGCTGAGCGTGGTGGTTGCCGCTTTATCCGAAGGGGTATCCCCAGGGGCGGCGGCCTTACAACCACGGCCTGACCCCGACGGTCGGAAAGCCAGCCTGTGATCATCGAAAAACTTGCCCTCGTCGGCACCGGACTGATCGGCGGCTCGTTCGCGCTGGCGCTGAAACAGGCCGGTGCGGTAGGCGAGGTGCTGGGCGTCGGCCGCAATCCGGCCAGTCTGGATGCGGCGCTCCAGCGTGGCCTGATCGATCGCGTCGCCGACTGGACGGAAGCCGCTCAGGCCGACTGCATTCTGCTGGCCTTGCCGGTGGGCGATACCGCTGCGGTGCTGAACCGACTCGCACCGC
>JBGSTQ010000439.1:0-13381 GCA_041736375.1 Thiobacillaceae bacterium | reverse complement strand
CCGCTCGGCGGTCCGTCCGGTATGCACCGAATCCGGCGCGATGCCGCAGGCGCGCAACAGGTCGGTGACCGCCTGTTCGAACGCTGCCGGATCGAAGCGCCCGACCTGCGGAATACCGACCTGGCCGCTATGGTACGGAGTGTGGCCGTCGTGATCGCAGGCGTCGTTCGTGCTCACTTGAGCGTGGCCTTGAGGAAGTCGAGGGTCTGCGCCCACGAGTCGGCGTCGGCATGGGCGTCGTACTTCAGAGGCAGGCCGAACTGGGTGGCGTAGCTGTCGGCTTCGCGGTTGGTGAAGGTATGCAGCACGCCGGGATAGGACACCAGCTTGTAGTCGACCTTGGCGTTGTCCATGTCGGTCTTGAAGGCGTCGACCTGCGCCGGCGGCACGATCGGGTCGGCCTCGCCGTGGAAGACGCGGATCTTCGCCTTGACGTCGCCTGCCTTGACCGGGATGTCGGAGGCCAGCACGCCGTGATAGCTGACCACTGCCTTCAGGGGTTCGCCGACCCGCGCCATGTTGAGCACGATGCCGCCGCCGAAGCAGTAGCCCAGGGCGGCGATTTCACCGCTTTTCACACCGGGCTGGCGCTCGAGAAACTTGCGTGCGGCACTGAAACGGCTCTGCCTGATCTCGGGATTGTTGTTGACGCCGCCGGCCAGCGCACCGGCATCCTTGGGATTGCTCGCAACCTGACCATTGCCGTACATGTCAACCACCAGCGCGACGTAGCCGGCTTCCGCCAGCATGCGGGCGCGCTTGCGGCCATAGTCGTTGGCGCCCCACCATTCCGGCACCACCAGCACGCCGGCGCGCTTGCCCTTGACCGCATCGTCGTAGGCCAGGAAGCCCTTCATGACGGTGTCGCCGGCCTTGTATTGCACATCCTTGCCGACCACGGCGGCAAAGGCGGACGAAGTAAAGAACAAAATGGTCACAGCAAGTGCGGTTTTCATGAGCGTCTCCGGGCTTGGATGCTTGGGTTAAGGGGAGTGAAAGCATACCGCGCGGCCCGCGGCAATAACAACCGCGTCCGGACCGCGGCCATCCGCGCATGACACGCAGGCCGGACACCGCGTTAAACTTGCAGCCCGCACCTCGTCCCGCCCGTCATGACCGACCCCATCCGCCTTGCCAAACGCGTCGCCGAACTGCGCGCCTGCTCGCGCCGCGAAGCCGAGCAATTCATCACCGGCGGCTGGGTGCGGGTGGACGGCATCGTGGTCGAGGAACCGCAGTTCCGCGTCACCGACCAGCGCGTCGAAATCGACCCGCAGGCCGACCTAGGCCAGACCGAACCCGTCACCCTGCTGCTGCACAAACCGCCCGGCTTGCGCACGACCGAGGGTGACCCGTCCGCGGCGCAGCTGCTGGGGCCCGGCACGCTGTGGAGCGACGACGGCTCCGGCATCCGCGCGCTGAAAAGACACTTCACCCAGCTGACCGTCTGCGTGCCGCTGGAAACCGAAGCCAGCGGCCTCGTCGTCTTCACCCAGGACTGGCGCGTGGTACGCAAGCTGACCGAGGACGCCGCGACCCTGGAGCACGAAGTCGTCGTCGAAGTCGCGGGGGAACTCGCCCCCAACGGGCTCAAGCGGCTGAACCGGGGCATTCCCTACGAAGGCCGCACTCCGCCCGCCATCAAGGTCAGCTGGCAGAACGAAACCCGCCTGCGGGTCGCGCTGAAAGGCGCCCGCCCCGGACAAATCGCGCACCTGTGCGAAGCCGTCGGCCTGCAGGTGCTGTCGATGAAGCGCATCCGCCTCGGCCGTGTCCCGCTGGGGAAACTGCCCCAGGGACAGTGGCGTTACTTACGCGGGGATGAGCGGTTTTAAGGGGAAGGTGATGCGAGCCGAGAATCCGCCATAGGAAAATTGCGACCCGCAAGAGACGTTTTATGCCGGCTCTCCGAATGTACGTTGATGGGCCGAAAGCGGCTGGCTCAAAACCTTGTTCCAGACTTCTCGCCGACAGTTGAACGTCCTGAACAGGTGCCTAATCCAACAGCCGCCGGACTCCTTTTTCGTAACGCAATATAACGACAGAACTCCTGAAAGCCGACAGGAATCATCAGGATAAACCACCATGTCAGCTATCCCCATATCAATAAATATCCGGGCCCATGGGGCTCGTGAATACCCCTTGACCACTCACGAGAGGAACCCAGATACATGACAAACGAGGTATTGATCAGAAACGAAACGAGCGCCGACGTCAGCGCCATCACTGCGGTCACGGTCGCTGCGTTCAAGACTCTGGCGATCAGCAATCAGACGGAGCAATTCATCATTGCCGCACTGCGTGCCGCCAAGGCGCTCACGATCTCGCTCGTAGCCGAAGCGGGTGGGCGTGTAGTGGGACATATCGCGTTCTCCCCGGTGACGATTTCCGACGGTTCTTCGAACTGGTACGGACTTGGGCCGGTGTCGGTATTGCCGGAATACCAGCGCAGGGGGATAGGCAGCGCGTTGATACGGGAAGGGCTATCGCGTCTGGAGGCGCTTAGCGCCGGGGGGTGCTGCCTCGTGGGTCATCCGGAGTACTACCGGCGCTTCGGGTTTCAGAACATCCGCGGGCTTGTCTGTGAGGGCGTTCCGGAAGAGGTCTTCTTCGCCCTGTCTTTTGACGGATATATTCCGCAGGGCATCGTCGAGTTCCACGCGGGATTCAAAGCGGATGGCCAGCAAGACGGTGCAGGCGACGCGCCACCCGCGCGCACCTGACCCTCGACGTTGAAGGCTGCTTAGGTACAGGTACAGATACCGGACAATCGCATTGAGCACATTGAAGGACGGATCCTGGCCGATTTTCACCAGACAAAGGCGAGACAGGATCGCATTTGCACTTGAGCCATGCCCTTTCATGAAAGATGCCTCATGCGACGGGCGTTTTTTACTTCCCATACGAAGATGCCAATCAGCAGAACCACGAGCCCGATGAACAAGCCGGCATTCTCATGGATGAACGATTCGCTGGTAAAAACAATGAGATAGGCGAACGGAATTTCCACCAGCGCCAAAGCCAGCAGGAAATACCGGAATGGATAACGCGCAGCCCCCAGGGCATAGCCGGTAATCTCGGCCGGAAGCGAGCAGACAACGATGAGCACAAGCGAAAATGGCAGTTTCCCCTCGAGGATGGAGAAACGCTTGAAGCCTTGCTCGCTAAACTTCTTGTCGACGAACGCCTGACTGCGAAAAAACCTGCCGATGGCGTAAGTCGTGACCCACCCGAACAACCAGCCCGCCGAGAGAAGAATAAAGGTCAGCCACTGACCCCAGACCATTACGGCCGAAGGGACAAGCAGCACGCTGGAGAGGAAGAGGAACAAGACTGAAAAGGCGGATGCAAAAAAGAAAATGATGGCACCCAAAACAGGCGCTTCCCGTATCGTCTCCCCCCCCCAGGCAACCATGGCCAAAAGCTCATCACGCAAGCCATAGGTAAGCACGGCGAGCGACGCAACACACAGAAACAGAAACACGAGCAGCCGGAAAATTTCCGATCTGTTGGGGGCAGCACGTTTCATGACGCTATTTTTTTCTTTGTCATCTCGAGGTGAATCGTCCACGTTTCCATGGAAGCGTACAAGCTTCTTCAACGCCTGTTTCCGGCAGGGCGGGCCGAATAACCCGACCCACCCGGCAGACGCCGGGACGGTTCGTTCCTGGGCGATTGCCGGCAGTCATTGCATGCCTGATGCAACGGTAACCCCCCTCTACTCCACCAAAAACAACTCCAGCAAGTCATTTAAAAACCGCTGTCCCTGCAGTGTCGGCCTGAGCCGGGTGGCATCATTGTCCAGCAAGCCCTGTGCACGCGCCCGTTCGAGGGCAGATGCGCAGACGAATAGCGGCAGGCCGGTACGTTCCTCGAACAGCGCCGCAGGCACGCCATCGTTGAGACGCAGGGCGTTCATCATGAACTCGAACGACAGGTCGGTACGCGTGAGGGTACGGGCATCGGCAATGTGCGCGTCTGCCTTGACTGCCTCCATGTACTGCTGCGGATGCTTGGTGCGCATCTGCCGCACGATGCGATCGTGAAAGCTGAGCTTGGAATGCGCCCCGGCACCGATGCCGAGATAGTCGCCGAACTGCCAGTAGTTGAGGTTGTGGCGGCTGGCGTGGTGCGGCCGCGCGTAGGCCGAGGTTTCGTAGTGCCGCATGCCGGCGTCATTCAGGCGCGACTCGATCGCCTGCTGCATGTCGGCGGCGAGATCGTCGTCGGGCAGGTTGGGCGGCGCGGTGTGGCCGAACGGGGTGTTGGGTTCGAGGGTGAGGTGATAGGCCGACAGGTGCGGCGGCTGAAACGTCAGCGCAGTATCGATGTCGGCCAGCGCCTCGGCCAGTGTCTGTCCCGGCAAGGCGTACATCAGGTCGAGGTTGAAAGTTTCGAAATGGGTGGCGGCGAGTTCGGCGGCGCGGCGGGCTTCGCTGTCGTCGTGGATGCGCTCCAGCGCCTGTAGATGGCGCGGGTTGAAGCTCTGGATGCCAACCGAGACGCGGGTCACGCCCGCCTCGCGGAAACCCTTGAACCTGGCCGATTCCACCGTGCCGGGATTGGCTTCGAGGGTGATTTCGGCGCCGGGTATCAACTGCGTCAGGGTGCGCACGCCGGTAAGAATCCGGTCGATGCCCTCGGGCGAAAACAGGCTGGGGGTGCCGCCGCCGAAGAAGACGGCGTGGATCCTGCGGCCCCAGATGTCGGGCAGCGCGCGTTCCAGATCGAGCAGCAGGGCGTCGATATAGGCGGATTCGGGAATGCTCTGCGCCGCATGCGAATTGAAGTCGCAGTACGGGCACTTCCTCACGCACCAGGGCAGGTGGATATACAGCGACAGCGGCAGTGAAGCTTTCAGCCCGGCGCCAGCAAACCGGATGACGGATTCAGCCAAGCCGCTTCAGCTTGTCGGCCAGTTCGCGCAAGGCCTGGCCGCGATGCGAAATGGCGTTCTTCTCGTCCTCGCCGAGTTCGGCGCCGGTCTTGCCGAATTCGGGCAGCAGGAAGTAGGGGTCGTAGCCGAAGCCGCCCGCGCCGCGCGGCGTGTCGATGATTTCGCCGAACCAGCGGCCCTCGGCGATCAGCGGCTCGGGGTCGTCAGCGTAGCGCACCAGCACCATCACGCAGTAATAGTGTGCGCGGCGGTTGGGCTGCTCCTGCAGGGCGGCGATGAGCTTTTCGTTGTTGCGCTGGTCCGATTTTGGTTCGCCGGCATAGCGCGCCGAATACACGCCGGGCGCGCCGTTAAGCGCCTCGACGCAGATGCCGGAATCGTCGGCCAGCGCCGGCAGCCCGGTGTGTGCGCTGGCGTGGCGCGCCTTGGCGAGGCAGTTCTCGACGAAGGTGACGTGCGGCTCGGGACATTCCGGGACGCCGAAGTCGGACTGCGGCACCGCCTCGATTTCGAGCGGCGCGAGAATGCGCGCAATTTCACGCAGCTTGCCGGGGTTGCCGGAGGCGATGACAAATTTTTCCATGATGAAATCCCTGTCAGTACGGTCTTGTCCAGGCAGGACGCGAAGAGAATCCGCGTGTCCTGTGTGGAAGGAAAAGCATTCAGCCTGCCTTCAGCGCCGCATGCTGCGCCGCGGTGATCTGTTCGATGCCGTCGGTCGCCAAATCGAGCAGGGCTTCGAGCGTCGCGCGGCTGAACGGCGTACCTTCGGCGGTGCCCTGCACTTCGACGATGCCGCCGCTGCCGGTCATCACCACATTCATGTCGGTGTCGCAGTCGGAATCCTCAGCGTAGTCGAGGTCGAGCACGGGATGTCCCTGATAGACGCCGACCGAGACGGCGGCAATGCTGTCGGTGATCGGGGTGTCGGCGAGCTGACCTTCGCGCACCAGCCAGTCGATGGCGTCGGCAACCGCGACATAGGCGCCGCAGATGCTGGCGCAGCGGGTGCCACCGTCGGCCTGCAGCACGTCGCAGTCGATGTGCAGGGTGCGCTCGCCGAGTTTTCTCAGGTCGACCACGGCGCGCAGGCTGCGGCCGATCAGGCGCTGGATTTCCTGGGTGCGTCCGGACTGCTTGCCGCGCGCGGCCTCGCGGTCCGTGCGGGTGTGGGTGGAACGCGGCAGCATGCCGTATTCGGCTGTCACCCAGCCTTCGCCGCTGCCCTTCTTGTGCGGCGGCAGCTTGTCGAGGACGCTGGCGGTGCACAGCACACGGGTATCGCCCATGGCGACCAGCACCGAACCTTCGGCATGCTTGGTGAACTGGCGGGTGAAGGTCAGCGTGCGCAGCGCATCGGCGGCGCGTCCGCTGGGACGCAGCAGGGATTCGGTCATGGCGGGTGGGCTTCGGAAAAACCCGGATTTTACCCCAGCCGCCGGTACGGCTGGCACTCGCCTACTTGCTGGAGATTTTCTGGATCGCGTTCTGGATTTCCGCGATCGCGCGCTCGATTTCGTCGTCGGTGACGCTGGACATGCCGGGCAGCGGACGCATGGAATTGATCTGGGTGGTGATGCCGTCTTCGGGCAGGGCCAGGGTCGAGATCGAATCCTTGCTCGGCATGCGCGCCTCGCCCCAGGTCATGGCGATAAGGCTGAGGTTGTCGCCATGCTCGCCGCCGCGGAATTCGGCATGGTCCATCAGGTGGCGAACGGCGTCATCCAGCGTGTAGGCATGGAGGATGGCGGACACTTCGGGGATGCTGATCGACCCCCAGATGCCATCGGTGCACAGCAGCATGGTGTCGCCGTCATGCAGCGGCAGCGGCGCATTGCAATCGACCTGCGGCGCCATGTAGCCGCCCAGGCAGTTGGCGACCTTGTTGCGGTCCGGATGGTGGCCGGCTTCCTCTTCGGTGATGATGCCATCGCGCACCAGCTGGGCGACGGCAGTGTGGTCCTCGGTACGGGCAATCAGGCTGCCATCGCTGAACAGATAGAGCCGCGAGTCGCCGACATGCGCCCAGTAGACGGTGCCGTCCTGCACCACCGCAGCGACGCAGGTGGTGTGGGGTATTTCCAGCAGATCCTGCTCGACGGCGTAATCGTTGATGGCGTAGTGCGCGGCGGTCACCACGGCTTCGAGAAACCCCATGGGATCCGCCAGGCGCGGCTTGGCCTGTTTCTGGAACTGGTCGGTCAGGGTCTGCACCGCGATCTGCGCGGCGATCTCGCCGTGCATGTGTCCGCCCATGCCGTCGGCCACCACCATCAGCAGGGCATCGCGGCTGTAGGAATACGCCACACGATCCTGGTTGCTCTTGCGCCCGCCTTGTCGCGACGCCTGATAGATTGTGAATTTCATGCCGGCAGTCTAAAACAATTCGCGGTTAAGTGAGCGTTTCAGGCTCCCCAGCAGCGAGCGGCGCGGCGGCTCCATCGAAGTGCGATCGACCAGGATTTTTTGCAGACTGAACACGCTTTGCGGCCGCTCCATGTAGTTGAGTTTCAGGCAGCGGTCGATGATCTCGAGCAGCTGGTCGGAATAGACGCCCTGCCAGGTCTTGCTGGCGGGCGCGAGCTTGTCGTTCAGCAGGCGCGCGTCGGCGGCCTGCGGCGGATAGCCGGCGAGACAGGCGTAAAGGCTGGCGCCGATGCTGTAGACGTCGGTCCACGGTCCGAGGCGCTCACGGTTGTGGTACTGCTCCGGCGCGGCGAAGCCTGGGGTGTACATGGGTTGCAGCTTGGTTTCTTCCTGGCTCAGCGTCTGCCGCGCCGCGCCGAAATCGATCAGCACCGGCGTACCGTCGAGACGGATATAAAGATTGGACGGCTTGATGTCGAGATGCAGCAGCTTGTGGGTATGCACCTCGCGCAGGCCGTTGAGCAGCTGGGCAAAGACACGGCGGATGAAGCTTTCGCGGATGCTGCCGCGATTGGCCTGGATATGCTGCTGCAGGGTTTTGCCGCGCTCGTAGTTCATCACCATGTAGACCGTGTCGTTGGCGCGGAAGAAGTTGGTCACGCGGACGACGTTGGGATGATTGATGCAGGCCAGCGCGCGGCCCTCCTCGAAGAAGCATTTCATGCCGTGGCGGAAGATATTGTTGTTTTCTGCCGAGTTGGCCTGCACGATGACCGAACCCTCGGTACGCAGCACCAGCGCGCCCGGCAGGTATTCCTTGATCGCAACCGGCTGGTTGGTGTCGTCGCGGGCCAGGTAAACAATGCTGAAACCGCCGCCGCCGATCTTGCGCACGACTGTGTACTCGTTCAGCCGGTAACCGTTGGGCAAAGCCTGATTGGGTTGAGTCGCCATAGTCGAACGTCTATTATTTGTCTGGCCGCTTGCCGGCCTTGTACCGGTAAAGAGTTTCATTTAATCCAGAGCCGCCCAATTTCCATGACCGCAAGCATGACCGGGTTTGCCGCCCACAGCTTCACCCTTGGCCAGGCAAATATTGCCATCGATCTCAGAAGCGTCAATCAACGCTTTCTGGAAATCCATTTCCGCCTGACTGAAGAATTCCGCGCGCTGGAGCCACGGATCCGTGAGCTGATCGGTCAGCACCTCGCGCGGGGCAAGGTGGAGTGTCGCATCAGCCTCACCGCACTCCCCTCTGCCTGCGTCGATAACGGCTTCAACCCGGCGGTTCTTGAGCAGTTGCAGAGCTGGCAGGACAGCATCCGGCAGCAGTTTCCCGATGCCCCGCCGCTGGGCGTGGCTGAAATATTGCGCTGGCCCGGCCTGCTGCAGGGTTCGTCGCTGCCCCACGACCGCCTCGATGAACGCACCCTGGAAGGCGTGCAGATGACGCTCGACGAACTGGTACAGGCCCGTCAGCGCGAGGGGGCAAGCCTGCGGCAGCACATCCTCGCCCGGCTGGAGGCCGCCGAGCAGCAGATCGACAGCCTCAGGCCCCTGCTGCCGACCCTGGTGGCCACGCAGCGGGAAAAGCTCGCCGCCCGGCTGCGCGAGGCCTTGGGAGAGTCGGGCCACGAGCGGCTGGCACAGGAACTCGCACTGTTTGCGCAAAAGGTCGATATCGACGAGGAAATTTCGCGCCTGCACAGCCATATCGGCGAGGTGCGGCGGGTGCTGGCGCAGAACGGTGCGGTCGGCAAGCGCCTCGACTTTCTGATGCAGGAACTGCATCGCGAAGCCAACACCCTGGGATCAAAATCGGTGACCGTGGAAACCTCGCGCGTCTCGCTCGAACTCAAGGTGCTGATCGAACAGATGCGCGAACAAGTCCAGAATATAGAGTGACGAAACCATGAACCCGACCCCACGCAAAGGTGTACTCTACATCGTCAGCGCCCCTTCCGGCGCCGGCAAGACCAGCCTGGTCAAGGCCCTGCTGAAAGCCGACAGCGCCATCCGGCTGTCGATTTCCTATACCACGCGCGCGCCGCGCCCGGGCGAATCGGATGGCAAGGACTACCACTTCGTCAGCCGCGAGCGCTTCGAGACAATGCAGGCCGAGCAGGAATTTCTGGAAAGCGCCGAGGTGTACGGCAACTTTTACGGCACATCGAAAGGCGGCATTCAGCGCGACCTCGAGGCGGGCCGCGACATCCTGCTGGAAATCGACTGGCAGGGCGCCGCCCAGGTCAAGCAGTTCTTTCCGCAGGCATCCACGATTTTCGTCTTGCCGCCTTCGTACCATGCCCTGCGCTCGCGTCTCGCCGGGCGCGGCCAGGACAGCAACGAGGTGATCGAGCGGCGCCTTGCGGCGGCCACCGAAGACGTCAGCCATGCCGGGGCATTCGACTATATAATTGTCAATGATGATTTTGACGAGGCGCTGCTGGATCTGCTGGCCATCGCGCGCAGCGTGCGCCTGCAGTGCGAACGTCAGCTGACACGCCATGCCGCGCTGTTCGAAGAGTTCCAACGCCTTGCCTGAATCCGTATTCACCGAACTGGAGTGTTCCCATGGCCCGCATCACCGTCGACGACTGTATTGAATTCATCCCCAACCGCTTCGAACTGACCCTTGCGGTGACCTATCGCGCGCGCCAGCTGGCACAGGGTTCGCAACCCATGGTGGAGTCGAAGGACAAGCCGGTGGTGACCGCACTGCGCGAAATTGCTGCCGGAAAGGTGGGGCGTGAAATCCTCAACCGGGGCCGCGCCTGACCTGACCGCCCCTGTTCCATCGGCGCGCGCTCATCACGCGCCGGCGCCGGCGCACGAATTCGAAACCCTGCTGCCGGCGCTCACTTATCTGTCCGAAGAAGAAATCGGCCTGGTGCGTCAGGCCTACGATTTCAGCCGCCTGGCCCACGAAGGCCAGTTCCGCAAGAGCGGCGAACCCTACATTTCCCATCCTCTGGCCGTAGCCGGGATTCTGGCCGGCTGGCACCTCGACGCGCAGACCCTGTGCGCTGCGCTGCTGCACGACGTGGTCGAGGATACCCCCGCCACCGCCGCTGAAATCGAGGAACGTTTCGGCAAGGCGGTGTCGTTGCTGGTCGAGGGTGTTTCCAAGCTCGACAAACTGTCATTCGAATCCGAGCAGCACGCGCAGGCCGAAAATTTCCGCAAGATGCTGCTGGCGATGGCGCAGGACGTGCGGGTCATCCTGGTGAAGCTCGCCGACCGCCTGCACAACATGCACACCATGGGTTCGATGCCGCCCGAAAAGCGCAAGCGCATCGCCGGCGAAACCCTGGAGATCTACGCTCCCATCGCCAACCGGCTCGGACTGCACCTGGTCTATCAGGAGCTCGAGGATCTGGGCTTTCGCTTTTCCTACCCCAACCGCTACCGGGTGTTGTCCAAGGCGGTCAAGGCGGCGCGTGGCAATCGCCGCGAACTGGTGGAAAAGGTAAAGCTGGCGATGCAGGAAAAGCTCGATCACTGCAAGATCGAGGCCACCATCACCGGCCGCGAAAAGCACCTCTACAGCATCTATCGCAAGATGCAGGAAAAGAATCTGGCGTTTTCCGAAGTGTTCGACATCTACGGATTGCGCGTGGTGGTACGCGACCAGCCGACCTGCTACCTGGCGCTGGGCGCTTTGCATTCGCTGTACAAGCCGATCCCCGGCAAGTTCAAGGATTACATCGCGATTCCCAAGGCCAACGGCTACCAGTCGCTGCATTCGATCCTGTTCGGCCCCAGCGGCACCCCGATCGAGGTGCAGATCCGCACCCTCGACATGAACCGGCTGGCGGAGTCCGGGGTGGCCTCGCACTGGATGTACAAGTCGGCCGACGCCGCATTGAACGACGTGCAGACGCGCACCCACCGCTGGCTGCAGTCGCTGCTCGACATCCAGGCCGACCACGGCGACTCGCCCGAATTCCTCGAGCACATCAAGGTCGACCTGTTCCCCGACGAGGTCTACGTTTTCACCCCCAAGGGCAAGATCATGGCGCTGCCGCGCGGCGCGACGGCGGTGGACTTTGCCTTCGCGGTGCACACCGACGTCGGTCGCCACTGCATTGCAGTGAAAATCAACCACGAGCTGATGCCGCTGCGCACCCAGCTCAGGAACGGCGATCACGTCGAAATTCTCACCGCCGCCAATGCCAGCCCGAACGCGGCCTGGCTGAACTTCGTCGTCACCGGCAAGGCGCGTTCCCACATCCGCAACTACCTGAAAAACGCCCGTGCGGAGGAGGCGACCTCGCTCGGCGAGCGCCTGCTCAACAACGCCCTCGCCGCGCTCAATCCGGGAACGCACATTCCCGATCCGCTGATATGGGAGCGGCTGATCAAGGAGAGCGGGCTGCGCAACAAGCAGGAGCTGTTCACCGCGATCGGACTCGGCAACAAGCTGCCGCTGGTGATCGCCCATCAACTGCTGCACATGCAGGGCGAAAAGTCCGGCGAGCCGGCGCATCCGCACGCCATCAGCATCCGCGGCACCGAGGGCATCGCGGTCGAGCTGGCGCAGTGCTGCCACCCGATCCCGGGCGACCCCATCCTCGGCTTCATCCACAAGGATCGCGGCCTCATCATCCACACCCACGACTGCCCGTCGATCCGCGCCTTCCGTACCGATCCCGACAAATGGCTGGACGTGGAATGGGAAGCCGAGCCCGGGCGCATGTTCGACGTTTCCATCAAGGTCGTCGTCGGCAACCAGCGCGGCGTGCTCGCCAAGGTCGCAGCGGCGATCGCCGAGCATGGCTCCAACATCGGCAACGTCTCGATGGAGGAAGAGGACGGCAGCCCCTACACCATCCTTTTCTTCACCCTGCAGGTGGAGAACCGCATGCACCTCGCGCGCGTCATGCGCCGTCTGCGCAGCATTCCGGAAGTGGTGCGCATCTTCCGCATCAAGGGCAAGCGGGACGGCCGCGCGCTTTCCCAGTAAAAGCCGGTCCGACCCGAGCCCGACTCTTCCAATTTTTCACCCGCAGGAAACCCAATGAGCAAGACCATCATCCAGACCGCCGACGCGCCTGCCGCGATCGGCACCTATTCGCAGGCGGTGCGCGTCGACCGCACCGTCTATCTGTCCGGCCAGATCGGGCTGGATCCGGTATCGATGCAGCTGGTCGACGGCATCGAGGCGCAGATTCATCAGGTATTCCGCAACCTGCGCGCCGTGGCCGCCGCTGCCGGCGGCAGCCTGGCCGATGTCGCCAAGCTCAATGTCTTCCTGACCGACCTCGGTCATTTCGCCAAGGTCAACGAGATCATGGCCGGCTATTTCAGCCAGCCCTATCCGGCTCGCGCCGCCGTGGGCGTGGCCTCGCTGCCGCGTGGTGCGCTGGTTGAGGCGGATGCCGTCCTGGTTCTGGAATAACCCGGCTTGAAAACGGCATCGCCGTTTTCCTTTCCGGTCAGCACGGCGCTTGCCGCCAAGCTCGCCAGGCTGGGGATCGAGCGCGACGCCGATCTGGTGCTGCATCTTCCCCTGCGCTGGGAGGACGAGACGCGCGTCACGCCGATTCGCGATTTGCTGCCAGGAGCGATTGCCCAGGTGCAGGCGCGCGTGGCCCGCGCCGAGGTCCTCTACCGACCCCGGCGCAGCTTCAACCTGACGGTGGAAGACGAGCATGCCAGCCTGTCCATCCGCTTCCTCCATTTCTATCCCAGCCATCTGAAATCGCTGCAGCCAGGCGAAACCTTCCGCTTCATCGGCGAGGTGCGGGGCGGATTTTTCGGGCTGGAAATGGTTCACCCGCGCTTTGTCCGGGTGGACGAGGACACCCCGCTGCCGACGCAGCTCACCCCGGTTTACCCCACCACGGCCGGTCTCGGTCAGGGCACGCTGCGCCGTCTGATCGAACGTGCGCTGGGCCAGCCGATCGACGACACCCTGCCGGCAGAATGGCTGGCCGAACTGGATCTGCCGGATCTGGACAGCGCGCTGCGCCTGTTGCATCAGCCACCGCAGCAATGCGTCACGGCCAACCTGGCATCGCGGCAGCATCCCGCCTGGCAGCGCCTGGCGTTCGATGAACTGCTGGCGCAGCAGCTCTCGCTCAGCCGCGCGCGCCGGCAGCGCAAGACCCGCCG
>JBGSTQ010000425.1:0-1638 GCA_041736375.1 Thiobacillaceae bacterium | reverse complement strand
CCTGCGCCGGACGGTCGAAGCCGAACAGCATGGCGTTGGCCTGCAGCAGCTTCAGCCGGGGCACACGGTCGCGCGGGGCGTCGGGCAGGTCCTTGTCGGCCGCCATGTAGTCCTTGAGTTGTTCGTTCAGGCTCCGCGTGCGCTCAGGATCGTCCAGTTCGTTGCGCGCTCCCAGGGCCGTCTTGAACTGCTCGAGCGCCTCGGCGTATTCCTGGCGCTCGAGGAATCGGTAGCCGAGGACGTCGGCCACACGCGCCTTGACCACCGGTGTCTGCCATTCGGCAGGCATGCCCTGCAGCAGGGCCGCGGCATCATCCGCCTGTCCGCGCGCCACCAGCACCTCGCTCTTGACGAGAGTCAGTTCCCCTTCCGATTTGTGGAACGCCGCCGCCTGGTCGAGCCCGCCGAGAAGCCGGTCGGCCTGGTCGAGCGCGCCCGACCGCACCAGGACGCGTCCCCGCAGCAGTTCAGCCCGGAACTTCAATTCGCCGGGACCCACCTCGGCCAGCATGTTGCCCAGCACGGTGTCGGCTTCAGCGTGGCGATCCAGTTCCCAGAGGCAGTCAGCCAGCTTCAACGCCACGCGATCGCGGTCACGCGCCTCGTCGCCCAAAGCCAGATACTGGCGATACGCTGCGCGGGCGCCCTCCCAGTCCTTAAGCGCATAGGCGTTGTCGCCGGAGACCCGGCTGACCTCCGCCTGGTAGCGACTGTCGGGAAAAGACCGCTCCAACTGCCCCAGATAGTCCTGGCTGCGGTCGAGCGCATCGATCAGCAGATAGTTCAGCGCCTGCAGGTAGAGCGCTTCCTCCAGATACTCGCTGGCGGGGAAATTCTGGAACAGCAGGTCGAACTGGCGGATCGACATCCGGTACGACTCGAGGCGGTAGTAGGCCTTGGCGCGCAGGAAGAGCGCATCGTCCGACAGGCTGTGCCCGGGATAGTCGTCCAGCACCTTCTGGGCCTTGGCGATGGCTGTCTCGTAATCCGTTTTCTGGGTGCCGACCGGCTTGGGCGGGTCCTGGTTCCGGCGGATGGCATCGTCGCGTACGCGCTCGGCGCTTTCGAACGCCCGCTTGGCATTGTAGTAGGTGTTGTACTTAGCGCAGCCGGCGAAGACCAGAAGGGTCGCCAGGACCGCCAAAACCGCCAGGACCGTCCCCACCGCGCGTCGGGATGGCCGAGGCGGCGTCCCCGAGCGGGGACGCGGCGACGCCGACAAGCGACAACGTGTCTGCACGCGAGGGCCGACAGCCGGGTCGGTCTCCGGAAGCGATTTCTGAAGGTCTTTCACGCAAACCCCTGCCCGGGCTGCCATTGGCGATGCCGGTCCCTGTTGATGGCGCCTGCGCGCCGCCGTCGGCGGACGACGCCCGAAGCGCATTAAAGCAAATCCCGCACCCGCCGGCTACCTTCCGAGGTTGCTCGCCGGATCCCGCCAGGTCAGGCGGCCACGCAGGAACGTCGAGGCGACCTTCCCTGTCAGGGTCTCGCCGAGGTACGGCGAGTTGGCGCTCCGCGACTGGAACGCCGACGCCTGCACCACCCACTCCTGCTCGGGGTCGATCAGCACGAAGTCGGCCTCGGCGCCTTCCTCGAGCCGGCCCACCGGCAGGTTCAGCGCGCGCGCGGGCCTCT
>JBGSTQ010000273.1:0-8404 GCA_041736375.1 Thiobacillaceae bacterium | reverse complement strand
CGCCTGCCAGTAGAGATCGCCGACACGATCGATCAGTGCCGCGCCTTCTTCGAGCAGGGATGCCGCCTCGGCAAAACGCCGCTGCTCGCGGTAAAGATTACCCAGATTCATCAGGTGCTTGCCCAGATGATGGAAATGCTGGTGTTCGCGGTTGAGCGCGATGGCCTGCTGCAGCCATTGTTCGGCGGCCGCAGGCTGGCCCAGAGCCTGATAGATCAGCGCCAGATTGTTGAGGCTGGCGGAACGTTCGGACAGATCGGGATTGAGCGGAATGGACTCCTGGTAGAGCACGATGGCGCTGGCAGCATCCTGACGCTCCCACATCAGCCCGGCGAAGTTGTGCAGGGCGGTGGCGAGATTCTGCCGGTTCTTCTCCACACGTGCCCTGGCCAATGCCGCCTGACCATATTGCATCGCCTCGCGCTCGCGGCCCAGCTTGCGCAGGGTGACGGTCAGCCAGTTGTACAGATAGGTGCGCGACTCGCCCTGCGGGTTGAGGGCTTCGGCCCGCCGCAGGGCTTGGTGGGCCGCGGCAAAGCGCCCGGTTTCGTAGGCAGCACGTGCCTCGCACATCAGCGATGAGGCGTCCTGCGGTGCGTCGGCAAGGCGCGATTCCGCCTGCCGTGCCGCGCCCGCATAATCGAAAACCGCGAGCGCGTCGTGACAGGCATCGGCACCCGCCCAGCCCGGCAGGCAGACGCAGGCAACGAGGCTAATCCAGCGGGCTATCGACATACGCCGCCCCACCAGGACAACCCGAGTTGTAATGCTTCACCCCGGCGCGGCCATAGGGCATGGGCCGCCCCGGTCCGCCGTTGCCGGGCTTGAGTTCGAAATAGACCCGTACCTCGCGCAGCATGGGGCGGCGCTTCGCAGGATCCGGGGAGCGCGGTGTCTGGCAATCGAAGGTTACCGCGTCTTTCAGCGCCGGGTCGGCCCGGGACAGGGCCTCGCGCAGCGAGGCGAGACTGACTTCGCGCCCCATGTGCCGGGCAATCTCGCCGCCTATGGCGCGGTTGACGCGCTCGGTCAACAGCGCCGATGCGCCGAAGTAGGCATCCGCCGGCAGACCGGAACAGCTGCCGTGCTTGGCCCACTGATAGCGATCCAGACAATCGGCCGCACCCGGCATCACTTTCCCCAGGCGCTCGCGCGTGGCAACAGGCAGGTTGAGCGCAGGCAGATTGCAGAAAGCACCGCGCGGCTCACCCCTGCAATACTGGGGATGGCGGCGATCGCGGCGATTGGGCCACAAGCCGTGCAAAGTCAGCGGCGTCGCCCGGAATGCCGGCGCAGACAGGCTGCGGCACTGGGCAAACGACCTTTTGCGCTGTGGTTCGTCCTCGCAGAATGCGGGGGCAACGCTCAGTGCCAGCAGGTAGTAATCAAAACCTGCGGCATTGGCTGCAAATGCGCTTGGCGACAGCAGCAGGAAAGCAAGAATCCATTTCCTGGACATCGATCGGGTTTTCGGCATGGCCCGCAGTTTGCCACAAACACTGCGGGCCCCATCAACACCAAACGCTGCGCCGGCGACAGATTCCGGTAAAATCTGGGCTCATTTTTCAGGAGTGTTCAAACATGTCGATGGCCGACCGCGACGGCGTCATCTGGTACGACGGCAAGCTCGTACCGTGGAGAGAAGCCACCACCCACGTGCTCACCCACACCCTGCATTACGGCATGGGGGTATTCGAGGGGGTGCGCGCCTACAAGGCCGAACAGGGCACGGCGATTTTCCGCCTGCAGGAACACACCGACCGCTTGTTCCGCTCCGCGCATATCCTCGGGATGAAACTGCCCTACTCCAAGGAAGTGGTGTTCGAGGCCCAGCGCACCGTGGTGCGCGAGAACAAGCTCGAATCCGGCTACCTTCGCCCGATGGCCTTCTTCGGTTCGGAAGCGATGGGCATCTCGGCGAAGAACCTTTCGGTGCACATAATCGTCGCCGCCTGGCCGTGGGGCGCGTACCTCGGGCAGGAGGCGCTGGAGCGCGGCATCCGCGTGAAAACCTCGTCGTTCTCGCGCCATCACGTCAACATCACGATGTGCAAGGCCAAGGCCAACGGCAACTACATGAACTCCATCCTCGCCCACAAGGAAGCCGAAATGGACGGCTATGACGAGGCGCTGCTGCTCGACGTCGACGGTTTCGTCGCCGAAGGTTCGGGCGAGAATGTCTTCATCATCCGCAACGGCAAGCTCTATACCCCTGACCTGACTTCCGCGCTGGAAGGAATCACCCGCGACACTATCGTCCAGCTGGCGACCGAGCTCGGCATCCCGGTGGTCGAAAAACGCATCACCCGCGACGAGGTTTACTCGGCGGACGAAGCCTTTTTCACCGGAACGGCCGCCGAGGTCACGCCGATTCGCGAACTCGACAACCGGGCGATCGGCGAGGGCACTCGTGGCCCGATCACCGCCCGCCTGCAGGCGATGTATTTCGATTGCGTGCATGGACGGTCCAAGGAGCATGTAGACTGGCTGACCGTGATCTGAAGGTGCGTCATGAGCCAAGGCCGAGAGAATACCCAACGCATCATCGAAGTATCGGAAGATGAACTGCCGCTGCACTGCCCGATGCCGCAGCATGCCGACTGGAATGCCCATCCGCGCGTTTATCTGCCGATCGAAGTGCGCGGTGAAGCTCTCTGCCCCTACTGCGGCACGCTGTACCGCCTAAAGGGCAGACCCAGCGGCGGCCATCACTGAATAACACTCAACCCCCGAGGAGAATTCCATGAAGCGTTTTATCCCAGTCATCGCCCTTGCCGCCCTGATCGCCGGCCCCGGCCATGCCGCCAGTCCGCAGGACGCTCAGGCCGAAGCCAAGAAAATGCAGGAAGCCCAGGCCAAGATGATGGCGGCCATGATGACGGAAATGAAAAGCCGGCTCGGCTTCAAGGAGACCGTCGCCGCCCTGCAGGAGGCAGCCAAGAAACGCGGCTGGCAGGTTGGCCAGCCAATCGACATGCAGGAAGCCATGATCAAGGCCGGGCAGAAATCCGCCAAGCCTTTCACCGTGCTGCCGATGTGCAAGCAGGACCTCGCCGAGAGCCTGCTGAAAGCCCAGGTGGAACAGAAAGCCATGCCGTTCGCGCCCTGCCGCATGAGCGTGTTTGAAGGCACCGACGGCAAGGTCTACATCGCCAAGCCCAACACCGAATTCATGGCGCAGATGGCCACCCCGGTCTTTGCACCGATGCTGAAAAAGTTTGTCGCCGAAGAAAAGGCTGTGCTGGCGCACATCGCCGAATAAACCCGTCGTTTTTCTGGCGACGTTGTCGACCCCCTCACTGGCGTGGAGTCCGTCCGCTCGACGTCGCCAGCCCTCCTGGTTCACCTTGAGTTCCCGCCGATCTGGCGTCTGCTACGACATCGCAGAATCTGCGGCAGGAATTGCCTGCTGGCCAACCACTACACGATCATGACCGACCCTACCCTTGCCACCCCGGAAGCCGCAGAAGCCGCCTTCTATGCTGCTTTCGAAGCACGCGACCTTGACGCCATGATGGCGGTCTGGGCAAATGACGAGGCCATCGCCTGCATCCACCCGATGGCTGCGCCGCTCAATGGACAGGCCGCCGTCCGGGCAGGATGGCGCAGCATCTTCGAAGCCGCCGAACATTTCCGCGTCCAGGTGGAGACGGTCCACGAAATCCATGGCGCCACGCAGGTGATCCGCATCGTCAAGGAACACCTCATCATCGGCGAGGAGAACGAACCGCGCCCGCCCATCCTGGCAAGCAACGTCTACCGCAAGGAGGCCGACGGCTGGCGCATGGTGCTGCACCACGGCGCGCCGCTCAGGGTCGGCGACACCCAGCCGGCGCCAGCCACCCGGCCGGTACTGCATTGAGCACGGTAGATTGCCTGCCATTTCCGCATGATCGAAACCGCCCAGCCTGGCGTTCCCCCCGCACCCCTTGACCGCCGCCTGCCCCGACCCTGCCCCTGACTACCGCGCTCCGGCATGGCTGCCCGGCGGACACCTGCAGACCATCTACAGCAGCGTGTTCATTCGCGTTCCGCCGGTCGACTACCGGCGTGAGCGTCTGGAACTGGCCGATGGCGATTTCCTCGACTTCGACTGGGTGGATGCCGGCCCCGAAGCGCCGGTCGTGGTGCTGTTTCACGGTCTCGAAGGCAGTTCCGGCAGCCATTACGCACGGCACCTGATGCACAGCGTCCGGGCACGCGGCTGGAATGGCGTGGTGGCACATTTTCGCGGCTGCTCGGGCGAGGACAATCGCCTGCCCCGTGCCTACTTCGCCGGCGACAGCGACGAAGTCGGGCGAATACTCGAACATGTCCGGAATCGTTTCCCCGCGCAGCCACGACATGCGGTCGGCGTTTCGCTCGGCGGCAATGCCCTGCTCAAATGGCTGGGCGAACAACGCGAGGCGGCTCGCACCTGGCTGACCTGCGCAGCGGCCGTCTCCGCCCCGGTCGACCTGACCGCCGCGGGACAGACGCTGGACCGGGGATTCAACCGCCGGGTCTACACCGCGCGCTTTCTCGCCACGCTCAAGGCCAAGGCCCTGCGCAAGGCGCAACAGTTTCCCGGCCTGCTCGACAGCGCCGCGATCGCGGCGGCCACCACGTTCCGCGAATTCGATACCCTGGTGACCGCACGCCTGCATGGCTACCGCGATGCCGAGGATTACTGGCTGCGGGTTTCGAGCAAGCCCTTGCTCGGGTTCATCGCCCTGCCGACGCTGCTCATCAACGCCCGCAACGACCCCTTCCTGCCCGCTTCAGCCTTGCCGCAAGCAGGCGACGTTTCCGCTGCGGTCATTCTCGAACAGCCTGAAACCGGGGGCCATGTCGCCTTTCCCGGCGGCCCCTTTCCGGGCAATATCGACTGGTTGTCGCAGCGCCTGCTCGCTCATTTCGTCATGCGGCCCGGTTAAAATCGCGACACCGGCAGCATGCCCAGAATCAAGACCCACTTACGGACAGCAACATGACCACCTACCCCAAAGAAATTTTCAAGGCCTACGATATCCGCGGCATCGTCGGCAAAACCCTGACGCCTGAAATCGTCGAAGCCATCGGCCACGCCATCGGCTCGGAAGCCGTGGCGCGCGAGCAAAAGGAAATCTGCATCGGCCGCGACGGCCGCCTGTCCGGCCCCGAACTCGCGGCCGCCCTGGGGCGCGGCATCCGCAAGTCCGGGATCGGCGTCGTCGATCTTGGCATGGTCGCCACGCCGATGACTTATTTCGCCGCCTACCAGCTGGGAACCAACAGCGCGGTCATGGTCACCGGCAGCCACAACCCGCCCGACTACAACGGCCTGAAAATGGTGCTGGGCGGTGAAACGCTGTCGGGCGACGCGATCCAGAAGCTGCGTGTCCGACTGGAGAACAACGATCTGGTGCATGGCGCGGGAAGCCACCGCGAATACGCGATCGCCGACGAATATCGCGCGCGCATCGTCGGCGACGTCAAGTTGGCGCGGCCGATGAAAATCATCGTCGACTGCGGCAACGGCGTCCCGGGCGCGTTCGCCCCGCAGCTCTACCGCGACATGGGCTGCGAGGTCGAGGAACTATTCTGCGAAGTCGACGGCAGCTTCCCCAACCACCACCCCGATCCTTCCGTTCCGGATAACCTGCGCGACCTCATCGCCAGGCTCAAGACCAGCGACGCCGAGATCGGCCTCGCCTTCGACGGCGACGGCGACCGGCTCGGCATCGTCACCAAGGACGGCAGCATCATCTTCCCCGACCGCCAGCTGATGCTGTTCGCCGACGATGTGCTGTCCCGCAACCCGGGCGCGGAAATCATTTTCGACGTCAAGTCGACGCGCAAGCTGTTCGACTGGATCCGCGAACGCGGCGGCCGCCCCTTGCTGTGGAAGACCGGTCATTCCTTCATCAAGGCGAAAATGAAGGAAACCGGCGCCCTGCTCGCCGGCGAGATGTCGGGGCATATCTTTTTCAAGGAACGCTGGTACGGCTTCGATGACGGGCTTTATGCCGGCGCACGCATGCTCGAGTACCTCAGCAGGCAGGCCGACATCAACGCCACCCTGCATGGCCTGCCCGATACGGTGAACACGCCCGAACTGCAGATCAAGATGGCCGAGGGCGAACATTACGCCTTGATGGAAACCCTGCAGAAGACCGCCGACTTCCCCGGCGCCCGCGAAGTCATCACTCTCGACGGCCTGCGGGTGGAATACGCCGACGGTTTCGGCCTGGCGCGCCCCTCCAACACCACGCCGGTCATCGTGCTGCGCTTCGAGGGAGACAATGCCGAGGCCCTGAAGCGCATCCAGGACGAGTTCCGGCGAGTCATCCACGCTGCCGCACCTTCCCTCGCCCTGCCCTTCTGATCCGGCCGCACTCAGGGCAGAGCAATGGATGCAACCTGGTTGCCTAGGAGGATTTTCGTTTCAAACCCGGCAGCACCGTGCTATACAAAAACCAGATGTCGAACAATGAGGGGGAGATCGAAATGACACAAATCGTCGTGGAAGCCAATCCGAGTGCCGAAAAGCTTGCCAGCCTGGGAGTCGATCACTGGCCAGTCTGGGAAAAGGATAAGTCGAAGTTTCCGTGGGAGTATTTCGAGGACGAGATCAGCTACATCCTTGAAGGGCGGGCGATCCTCACTCCTGAAGGGGGTCCACCGGTGGAAATCAGCAAGGGCAACCTGGTCACCATTCCCTCCGACATGATCTGCATCTGGAATATCGTCGAGCCCCTGCGCAAGCGCTATCACATCGGCTGAGCAGTTCCGTCCGCCATTACAATCGGCAGTAGCCTGGTCCGGAGTCAAAACCATCATCGACTGCCTGTTATTTCACGCCGACACCTTCAGCTCCATTGCGCTGGAGGATGTCAGCGAATACATCGGCGATCCCGCCAATTTCATCTGGATCGAACTGAGTTCTCCCGACAGCCGCACAATCAACCAGCTGGGAGAAGAATTCGGGCTGCACGAACTCGCCCTCGAGGACGCCATTTCCACCCATCAGCGAACCAAGCTGGAGGAATATGGCGGCCATCTGTTCATTGCCGCGCGCACCGTGCAGTTATGGGAGCAGAGGATCGAGATGGGGGAAACCCATCTTTTTGCCGGCAGCAATTTTGTCATCGCCATTCGCCACGGCGCGGGCAGCAGCTATCAGCGCGTATCCGAACGGCTGAAGAACAGGCGGTCCGGCATCCTTCCCGGGGCGCCCTATGCTCTATACCTCGCGCTGGATTTGATCGTCGACCAGTTCAGGCCGGTCATCGATGGCATGCAGGACCGCTTTCAATCGCTCGAAAGTCTGCTGATCGAAGTGAAACACCTGGAGCGTGAAAATCTCGAGCGCCTGTATGCGTTGAAACGCGAACTCACCGTCCTGCGCGACGCCGTCGAACCGATGCAGGAAATGACCCAGGACCTGATCCGCCTGCACCCGGAATTCGTCACCAAGGAACTGCGCGCCTACTACCGCGACGTGCACGACCACTCCGCGCGCGTTGCGGCCGCCATCGGCCACCTGCGCAACTCGACTTCCGATGCCATGCAGTTCCATCTGGCCTCGCTGTCGCTGAACCAGAACGAGTCGGTGCAGAAACTGGCGGGATGGGGCGCGCTGCTGGCGGTACCGACGGTGGTATTCAGCCTGTACGGCATGAACTTCCGTTTCATGCCCGAATTGCACTGGCCCTGGGCCTATCCCATCGTGCTGGTCGTTACCGGTATCGGCATGCTGCGCCTGTACCGCCACCTGAAGAAACGCGGCTGGATCTAGCCGCCTGCCGGATCAACGCCGTGCGGCATGGAGATAACGGATCTGCGTGCCGCCGTCGTCGCGACGCTCGATCCAGGCCAGATGCAGATTGCCCGACTCGTCGAGGTTCGCCACCGGATCCGACTGCGCGCCAGAGCCCGAGGCGCCGCGCGGAGCCACATTCTCGGTAAATTCCTTGCCGTCCCATTCGCTCACCCAGATGTCCGGCGTGCCGTCGCGCTCGTCGTCCCACAGCACCAGCAGCCGGCCCGCGGCATTGCCGACGACCTGGGCGTGCCATTGTGCGATGTTGGCGCCAAAGCTGTCCTGCACGATGAGGTTGCCGCCGAAGCTGCGCCCGCCGTCGCTGCTGAGCCCCGCATAGACGTCGTAGCCGGAAAGAAAATCGCGTTTGTCGAGCCACGCCGCCGCCATGCCTTTCGCCCCCCAAGGCGTCAGGGTCGGCCGCATCGCGCCGACCCCTGCGCCGAGGCCCTGAACCCGGCCGCTGGGAACCTCGCTGAGGCGCACCGGCGGAGAAAAGACCTTGCCATCCGGACTGTGGCTGTTCATCGGCACCGTGTGCTTGTGGCGCCGGTCCTCCCACACCACCGCCAGGCTGCCGTCGCCGGCCACCGCCAGCGCCGGCCAGGCCTGCTCGTCGAC